>CAZILR010001296.1:0-1500 GCA_964539995.1 uncultured Planctomyces sp. | reverse complement strand
CACGGCAATCCGGGCACCGATCTCGGCAAGGCGCTCGACGATCGTTGTGCCGAGACCGATCAACCGGCCGCCGCGCTGGTCAAAGATCTCAAGCGGCGCGGACTGCTCAACGACACGCTGGTCATCTGGGGCGGCGAGTTCGGACGCACTCCGCAAGGCGAACCGCGCGATAAGCTCCCCGGTCGCGATCATCACCTCGAAGCCTTCACGATGTGGCTGGCTGGCGGCGGCGTGAAGCCGGGTCTCTCGATCGGCCAGACCGACGAGATCGGCTACTACATCACCGAGGACCAGGTCCACGTCCACGACTTGCAAGCGACGATCCTGCATTTGCTCGGCCTGGACCACAAACGTCTGACGTTCCGCTTCCAGGGACGCGATTACCGGCTGACGGATGTCGGCGGGAACATCGTGCAGAAAGTGCTGGCGTAACGATGTAGCCCGACCCCTTGTGGGTCGGATGATTCAGCCTTTTGCGAATCACCCAGGCCACAAGGGCCTGGGCTACAAGATTCGCGATCAGCGTCCGAGCAAATGGCGCAAAGCTCCTTCCAGCGTCGGACAGCGGAACTGATAGCTGGTTTCTTGCAGGCGAGTCGGTACGACGCGCGTGCTGGCGAGCAGCAACTCTTCGCCCATCTCGCCCATGAGCAGCTTCACGACAAACGCTGGCAGCGGAGCAATCGTTGGACGGCCGAGGACTCGACCGAGCGTTTTGGTGAAGTCGCGATTCGTGACCGGTTCGGGCGAGACCGCATTCACAGGACCGGACAATTCGTCGTGCGTGAGCGCGTGATGGATGGCACCGATCACGTCGTCGAGTGCGATCCAGCTCCAGAACTGTCGGCCGGAGCCGACGACTCCGCCGGCACAGAGTTTGAACGGCAGCAGCATCTTTTCGAGCGCGCCGCCGCGTGGAGTCAGCACGACACCGATTCGCAGATTGACGACGCGAATGCCGGCTTGCTTCGCAGGTTCGGTCGCGGCTTCCCAATCGCGGCAAACATTGCAGAGGAAATTCAGGCCGGGCGGGCTTGTCTCGGTCATCACGGATTCGCCGCGCTCACCGTAGTAACCGATTGCCGACGCACCGACCAGCACGCGCGGCTTGTTCGTCAGCTTGGCAAGTGCCTCGCTCAACACGCGCGTACCGACCACTCGGCTGTCGCGGATGCGGGCTTTCTTGGCGTCGTTCCAGCGACCGGTGGCGATGTTTTCACCCGCCAGATGCACGACCGCATCCAGTCCTTCCAGCTTGGCCGAGTCGATCGTGCCGGCTTTGGGATTCCACTCGACTTCATCCGGGCCGCGAGCGGTTCCGCGAACGAGTCGCACGACGCGGTGTCCGCCGGTCGTCAGAAAGGAGACGACCGCTGAGCCGACCAATCCGGTTGAGCCTGTCACCAAAATGTTCATCGAAGAAGTTCCTTGTTTTGATCGTGCAAGCTGATGAGCGGCCAGATCAGCAGCGGTAATGCGATGCCGGTACGCGAACGTCCG
>CAZILR010001295.1:0-1501 GCA_964539995.1 uncultured Planctomyces sp. | reverse complement strand
GATTTCGAGAGCGGCTCAACGAAGCTCGCCTTCTTGATCGAATCCAGTTTGGGAAATGCCTTGTCGAGATAGGCGTTCCCTTCCCGTTGAATCCGAGGTTGTTGGTTGCTGGGTGCTCCGCCGTATTCGCCGTTCAAGCTGTCGAGCGTCTTCATGCCTTCGACGACTTTGCCGAACGGCGTGAAACCTTGATCGTCCAAAAACGAGTTGTCGGTGTAGTTGGCGAAGATCTGCGTACTGCGCGAGTTGGGTGCTCCCGATTTCGCGAAGGTCACCATGCCGCGAGTGTTCGATTGAGAGTTGTGTCCTCTGGGTTGGTCATCGGGGATATTCGCGTCGCGCCACTTGTCCATCACTTTGGGATCTCCGTGGATGCCCCACTGGACCATGAAATCCTTCGGTTCCCAAGGCTGCTTGATGACCCGGAAGAAACGGCAGTCGTCGTAGAAGCCCGCTTTGACGAGTTCGTGAATCCGCTTGGCTCCGTGCGGCGACCAGTCCCGGTGGACCTCGACCACGAAGTCTCCTTTCGTCGTTTCAAATTTCACTTGGAACGTGGCCGGAACGCTGCCGTCAGACACTTCCGCAGAGTCCTGTTTGGCAGCCTTGGGAAGCGGAGCGCCCATCGGCAACGGCGGGTCAGCCTGCTGCGGTTGAGTACACCCTGCGAAGGCCACGGTGGCGAGCAATCCGAAAAAATGACGTCGAGAAATCATGAGTGTCCTTTCAAGGCGACGACGAATGGAATGATCGGCTATTTCTTGGCTTCCACGATCGTGGCCTTCTTGATGAAGTCCAAGTCCGGGAACTCTTCTTTGAGGTAGGCGTTGCCTTCTTCTTGGATCGCGCCTTGGTTGGGGCGTTCGCGGTGTTTCGCGTTGATCTTGTCCACAACGTCCATCCCTTCGATCACTTTTCCGAACGGCGTGAAACCCAACTCGTCCAGCCGGGCATTGTCAGCGTAATTGATGAAGAGTTGCGTCGTCCGTGAATGCGGCTTGCCGGACTTGGCAAACGTGATGAAGCCGCGTGTGTTTGAGGCTCGTTCCTTGGCGGGAACGACGTCGTCTTTGAATTCCGCATCGCGCCACTTCGACTGCACCTTGGGGTTGCCGTTGATGCCCCATTGCACCATGAACCCGGGGACGACTCGGAAGAAACGGCATTCGTCGTAGAAGCCCGCTTTGACGGCGTCGTAGAACCGAGCGGCTCCGTTGGGCGACCACGCGCGATCGACCGCCACCAGCACGTCCCCCTTCGAGGTCTCGAATTTCACCACGAATTTTTCCGGAACGCTGTCCGGCTTTGGAGCCTTGGGGTCTTTGTCGTCGGCCTGTGCCGATGAAATCGCCGATCCAAGAACGGCGGTCGTCGCAACCGCGCCACAAAACTGTCGTCGAGAAAACATGAGAGTCCTTTCGGAAAGATTTTGATTCGAAGAATGTTCGTAGACCGGACGCCTACGTCCGGCCATTCGATCGTTCGGACGTCGGCGTCCGAA
>CAZILR010001294.1:0-1502 GCA_964539995.1 uncultured Planctomyces sp. | reverse complement strand
GATCGAACTTGTGATCGTGGCACCGAGCACATTGCAGCGCGTGAGCCAAGAAGACCTGTCCAACGCTGTCGGTCACGTCGTCGAGGAATCGCTGCCGAGCGATCTTCGCGACCTCCATGCCCGTCAATTCCCACGGTCCCATCCGCAAGAAGCCGGCCGCGATGAGCAACTCCGAGTCTGTTTCAGATTCGTCAAGCTCGTCTCCCGCAAGTTGCTCGATGACGAAGCGATCGTACGGTTTGTCCGAGTTGAACGCTCGCACGACGTAGTCGCGATACCGCCACGCGCTGCCACGTTCGTAATCGTTCGCGAAGCCGGCACTGTCGGCGTAGCGCACGACGTCGAGCCAATGCCGCCCCCATTGCTCGCCGTACTGCGGTGACGCGAGCAGTCGCTCGACAACCTCGGCGAACACGGTCTCATCCGAGCGCGGATCACGAATGAACGCGGCAATCTCTTCCGGTGTCGGCGGTAGACCGATCAAATCAAACGTCGCACGGCGGATCAGGGTTCGGCGATCCGCCAACGGAGCCGGCCTCAAGCCAAGCTGCTCCAATCGCGAGTTCACAAACGCATCGACGGGATTGTCGGCCTTGTTCGACGGCACGGTCGGTCGTCGAAGCGGGCGATACGCCCACAGATTCTCTGGCGGATACCGTCGCTTCGTCCAATCGGCCGACTCGCCGCCGCTGGTGGAAACGGTCTCGCCTTCGATGTCGCTGAAGCCGCAAGTGCTCAGACACAGCAGCACAGAGCCGAACGCCATTGCGACTCGGCATCGCCCAACGGTTCGCAAAAACTGGCGAGCAGTCAACATGGACGGACCTCCTCGCCGGCGGATTAGCACAGGCACCAACCGGGACGGTACTCGCGGCGGATCAGGCGGTCGGCTTCGGGAGCGTTCGGACAGCTTAGATCGGCGGCGTCCCACTTGATCTTCTTGCCGAGCCGGTACGCCACGTTGCCGAGATGATTGGCTTCCGTCAGCCAGCCGGAGTACTCGAAGTTGCACGTCGTCGGTGCTCCAGTCTTGCAGGCGATCAGCCACTCGTGCATGAGGCCGGGTGATTTCGCGATCGTCGGCGCGGGACGTTGATAGCCCTCGAAGTCCTTCTCTGGCAGCAAAACGTGCTTGCCGTAGTCGGACAACAGCATTCCCTTGTCGCCGATGAAAAGCACACCGCTGTCCCACTTCGGGATGCCGCCGTCGGTCCAGATCGCCGGCTTGTTGACTCCTTGATGCCACGTCAGTTTGACGGCGGGCATGTCGCCGCGTGGGCCGTATTCGTACGTCGCCTGCATCGAGGCCGGCGCGAGTTCCGCATGCGGCGGCGGACCAGACGCTTCGATCGTCAGCGGTGCTTGCAGCTTGAGCGCCCAGAACGGCAGGTCGTTCCAGTGGCTGCCGAGGTCCGACATCGTGCCGCTGCCCCATTCCCACCAGCGATACCACTTTGGCCCCGGAAAATAGACGCTGTGAAACGGCCGAGGCTTCGCTGGGC
>CAZILR010001293.1:0-1502 GCA_964539995.1 uncultured Planctomyces sp. | reverse complement strand
AACACGGCGTTGACGAGTACCTCGAAAGCTGCCGCCGCTGGAGCGCCGCTCGCGGAGCCAACATCGCAACCGCATTCGGCGAATGCCTTCACGCAGTCCAAAGGGCATCCGTTCCCGAACAACGACCTGCTCCGCGAAGTGCTGAGCTAGCGATTTAGCTCTCCGAGGGCGATCGATCCGTCTCTCCTGAACTCCTACCTGGCGTTACTGGGCTACTATTCGGTGCAGTGTCTTTATCGGGCCTTTGCATCCTCTTGTATCTGCCCAAGGCATACGGCCACTTCAGCGCAAGAACAGGGTTCTCCCACGTCTCTCTTGATCGCTGGGGTTTGCCATTGAACCAAACGACGAATTCACCGTTGCAGGCGGGGCATCGAATGCTGATGCGAGGCCAGCGGCCACCGAGGATGTGAAATCCTTGCTGAAAGTCCCCACAACACGGGCAGCGAGGATGAACCATCGGGCGCAATCCCAGTCCCCTGTAAACGGGATAGACCAACGCA
Source organism: uncultured Planctomyces sp. (assembly GCA_964539995.1). GTDB lineage: Bacteria > Planctomycetota > Planctomycetia > Planctomycetales > Planctomycetaceae > SXKJ01. The sequence goes on along the minus strand of CAZILR010001293.1, from coordinate 999 downwards.
AAGTAAACGCAGATCGCACTGAATGGCCCAGCGATTGATTGAAAGTGAACTGGAAAGTCAGCAGACAGAAATCGTCCGAGCACTGCTCCGATCGCGATTGAAGCGGTGGCGAACAACAGGTCAAAGAGCCCGAATCCGAACATGCTTCACTTCAACCCAATTGAATTCAATTCACGACACGACTCAAGCCAACAGCCGGCGCAGCGTTTCGAGGTTCGTCGCTGAGTCGAAGATGGCTCGAATTGGGATGCGGAAATCGGGGACGACGCGGCTTTCGATGTCTCCGGAACCGGACTTCAGCAGCAGGCGAAAGGCTCCTTCTTCGAGCACATATTGTTCGACGGACTCAGCCTCCGCATCCACGATCCAATACTCGCGGACGCCGTGAGCCTCGTAGTCTTCATGCTTCACGCCGCGATCGTATTTTTCTGTGGTTGGCGACAAGACCTCGACGACGAAATCCGGCACCGGAAACTTCATCGTGTCGGGAGTCAGCGCCGCCGTCTTCTCGTGGCCAAAGAACACGATGTCCGGTTCGTAATCGTTGCGAGGAAAAACGCACAGACATTTCTCGTCTCGGACTTCGCCCAAACCATGATGTTGGACGAAGTACTTCAAGAGTGCGGCCAATTCGAGTTTTGCACAGAGATGTCGATTGCGAGCCGGGGAATGCACAATGACTTCTCCCTCGATGAATTCGACTTTCTGGTCGTCCGACATCTCCTCGTAAAAACGCTCGCGTCGTTCGGTCTCGTCGCGCAGGCGATTGACGAGCGTGGCCGTGATATCAGGCAGTCGCGGAGATTTTAGAATCGGCGAGAGGTCAAGTGTGGCAGTCATGGTGTTGAGATTATGCCAGACGACTCGCGGCAAACAAGCAGCGTCTCGCCAAACGAGCCGAAACTTCCGAAGTCTTCAAAGACTTCAGAAGTTTTGATCGCTCACCCGACGAATTCGTTGCCGACTTTGCGTGCTCGTTCGGGCTTGTCGAGGTTGATG
>CAZILR010001292.1:242-1506 GCA_964539995.1 uncultured Planctomyces sp. | reverse complement strand
AGAGGTCGAGGTGATCTCCGGCACCGGCAACTCTGCATTGCTCGGCGTTGGGATGCTGTTGGGACGCCGCCTTTCCATCGACTATTCCGACAATTTAGAACTTTCACTCACTTAGCGAACGAAGGCCCGTCGTCGAGTCGAAGAAGTTTTTCAAGGATTATGCACATGATGGCTGATTTGCGTTGCTGGCCCGTTCTCCTCGCGGTGCTTCTCGGAACTCCGTCCCTCTCCCTCGCTCAATCCGTCGGCCTGCCGGCTCCACGGTTGCTGACGACGACTCCGATGGGGGCCAAAGTTGGCTCTCAAATCGAGGTCACGATCAGCGGCGAGCACATCGAAGACGCGGACGAGTTGACGTTCTCGGATCGGCGGATCACGGCGGCTCGCAAGTTGAACGCGGCGGGGCAGCCGGAGTCGAACAAGTATGTCGTGACGATTGCCGCTGATTGCCCGGTCGGGATTCATGAGGCTCGCGTGATGACGCGATTGGGGATTTCGTCTTCGCGAGCGTTCTGCGTCGGGACGCTCGATGAAGCCGTTCGGACGAATCCCAACACGACGCTGGCAACGGCGATGGAACTGAAGGTCAATTCGATCTGCAATGCCGTGATGACTCCGCGGGCCGTCGATCATTACATGTTCGAGGGCCGCAAGGGGCAACGAATCATCGTCGATTGTGCGACGCGCGGGATTGATTCGAAGCTCGATGCGACCGTCATAATTGCGGATGCCGCCGGTCGCGATCTGCTTGTGGAACGCCGAGGGGGCGCGCTCGACTTCACCGTCCCGGCGGACGGCAAGTTTGTGATCAAGGTCCACGAACTGACCTTCAAAGGCGGACAGGCCTATTACTACCGCTTGGCATTGTCGGAATTGCCGGTCGGCGCACCGATCGTGCGGATGCCGTCGACGAAGCCGGTCAACTCGTTCTCGTGGCCGCCGCAAGGACTCAAAGAACAAGCCGAACTGGCCGAGAGCGAACCAAACAACGATCGCACGAAGGCTCAAAAGATTTCACTGCCGTGCGACATCGCGGGGAGCTTCTTCCCGGCGGCGGACGTCGATGTCTTCGAGTTCGAGGCCAAGAAGGGAGAGGTCTGGTGGGTCGAGGTCGCGTCCGAGCGATTCGGTTTGCCGACCGATCCGTCGCTACTCGTGCAACATGTCGCTCGCAGCGGCGACGCCGAGAAGCTGACCGACGTCGCCGAGTTCAGCGACATCCCCAGCCCCGTGAAAGTGTCGAGCAACGGCTATGCGTATGACG
>CAZILR010001292.1:0-232 GCA_964539995.1 uncultured Planctomyces sp. | reverse complement strand
AAAGAAGACGGCCTGCATCGGCTGCAAGTCTCCGACCTGTTCGGCGGGACGCGCAACGATCCGAAGAACGTCTACCGACTCGTCATTCGCAAGGCGGCTCCCGACTTCGCCGTTGTTGCGTGGGCACTGCACATGGAACTGCGAAACGGCGACCGCAACGCGGTCTCGAAGCCGCTCGCTCTGCGCGGCGGAGCGACGATGGCCTTGGAAGTCGTCGCCATTCGTCGAGACG
>CAZILR010001291.1:0-1507 GCA_964539995.1 uncultured Planctomyces sp. | reverse complement strand
GCCGGGGGGGGGCCCCCCTCCCCCGCCGCTCGCGGATTGAAGTAGAACGCGGGAATCTGTCGGCAATCGAACGACGGAAACTGAATCAACGTCGGCGCGACGAACGACGCGGGATCAAGCCCGCCGACTTCGCTGAACGTCCAGCGCGTTAGCTTGCCATTGGCAAGCCGTATTGAGTACGCCTCTGCCGGAGCATCCGGCCGTGCGAGCGTGAAGCCAAGCGAGGCAAGATCACGCGAGGACTCCAAGCCACTGGCAACTCCTTGAGGTAGCTTGAATTCCTTGCGAGTTCGCGTTCCCGGAAACCACAAGAATAGACGGCTCAGCCCACCTTCGTTGACGAGGAAAGCGACTCGGCCCGTTTCAAAGTTCACGTTGAACTCATCCACGTCGAAATCGATGTCTGACGTCAGAAACTCCCATTCCTTTGTGGCTAGGTCTAGCCGCGCGAGCCGCAAGAACTCTGAATCGGCATCGGTCGTGAGGTACACCGATTGAGCATCCGGCGAAAACGCCAGTTGGCCGATCGCGAGTTTGCCATCATGCGGCAGTTGCAAATCGGTGCGGACTTTCTTCTCGACATCGAACAGCGCCGCGTAGGACTCGTTGATCGAAACATACCGCCGGAGTACGAGCCACTTGCCATCGGCCGACCAATCGTCGGCGTCCCACGATTGCCCGTTGACCTCCATGAGCAGTTCGTACGAGGCGGGCTTGCGCGGATCGACGCGGTACAGGTCCATGTCCTTCCCGTTGCGGCGATTGTTCGCCACGACCACCGCCGAGCCGTCCCGCTTCCAAGCTTGTACGAGATTGCGAGACTTCCCGTCGCTCAGCAACTGCGTCTGAAACTTCTGACGATCCCGCAGCCACAACTGTGCGTTCTCGTTGCCGCCGCTGTCCACCGACAGCAGCAACGCTCCGTCGCTCACGCCAGGAATGAACCGCCCGGTGACCGGCTCGTCGAAGAACGTGAGTTGCTCACGTCGCCCGCCTGGTTGTGTGACGAGATGCAACTGCGCGGCGTTTCCAAACCGAGTCGAAATCAACATGCCATTGCCGTCCGGAGCCCAGCCACGAAACGCCGCCGTTCGCGTGTTCTGATATTGCGACAGCTTCGCCACGACTTCGGCCGAGACGACCGGAACATCCTGCGTCTGAATCGCCGCCGGCTTGCGTGGATCAGCGTCAGCCGCGAAGGCCAACGAACACGTCAGGAAGGAAACCAACCAGACCATCAAAATTCGTCGACTCATGATTGTCTCCAGCAAAGGTGCCGCACGGTTTATCGCGGTCGGCTCACACGAACAACCAACGCAGAAACGCCAGCAGGCCGAGTCCCGCACCGAGCAACACCCACCACGGCTTGTTCGTCGCGGTCGGCGGCGAGTCTTCTAGCGACAGATAGTTCTCGCAGGACGGGCAGCGCGGTGAGTCCTCGTAAACTTCGGTACCGCAGTGCGGGCAGGTGATCGGGGCCTTCTGGTCAAGGCGCCCCTGCTCGTCC
>CAZILR010001290.1:0-1508 GCA_964539995.1 uncultured Planctomyces sp. | reverse complement strand
GCGGCCGGTGTGCAGCTTGCGACCGACATCACCCAGCCGGCGAATCAGCTCGCTCTCGATGTGCATGTGGATGTCTTCGAGTTCCGTGCGGAACGGCAACTCGTTGCGAGCGATCACGCCGCGAATGTCTTCCAGCTCAGTCACGATCTGGTCCGCCTCGGCCGACGTCAGCAATCCGACCTTCGCCAACATCCGCGCATGCGCCTGCGAGCCGGTGATGTCGGCGTCCGCCAATCGCGAGTCGAAACTGATCGACTCCGTGAACTCTTCCACGCGAGCGTCCGTCGCCTGTTGAAACCGCCCGCCCCATGCCTTCGCCACTGGTTGTCTCCCGATCTCTGAAAAGGAATGCCGACAGGCTAACCCGACGAAGCGTTCAAAGCATTCGGCTCGCTGGCGTTTCGGGTTAGTGACGGCATCGCGCCAAGTTGTTCAACAAACTATACCCGCTCAACGGGTTGCCGTCACAACCGGACTGAATTGTCGGCGTCGCGCGTCTCGTAGAGCGACTCGTCTTGGAAGCGCCCGTCGCTCCGCGATAGCTTGATCGAACTCTCACACCTGGGAACGAGGTCGTCCGTTCCGACATTTCCTCCGTTGGAACCCAAGGTGTCGCCATGTCTGCGTTCGTTGAGAGCCCCGGCCCGTCCGGGCGAGAGAGTTTTCGTTTCAGCCAGTCCTTGATCGCCGTATTTGCCTGCGGGGTGATCGCTGTTGCTGGCCATGCGGCTGAGCCAAAGCGGCTCAAAGTCCCGGCCGACGATTGGAAAATGGAAATCGTTCCTGGTCCGGCCATCGGGCCTTCGCCCGTTCCGAAAATCGACCGCGCTGTCCGAGAGGCTCAAGCCGCCAAGTCTGAGGCGCTGGTGGACTCGACGTCTGGCGTCGTGACTGCTGGTGCGGAATCCGCGATGCCAGCGGGGATCACTTCGGCCTCGTACATCGAGGTCTACAACTCGATCCCGTTCCGCCGTAGCGAGTACGACGCGAATCCCAACTACCGGCACGAGGCGACCATCGAATTGCTGCTCGGCCAAATTCGGCCGAAGACCGTGACGAACGTCTCAATGCCAGCCGCGACCTGCTGTTCGCCACAATCGGCGATGTTCGACCAGTGGTTCTTTCCGTGGGGCACGAACGGTGGTTTCGACTACCGCAAGTCGCGCTTTCGCCCGTAGAGCGATGCTGGCGAGTGGCGGCTTCAAATGAACAACAGCGCGAAGCTGATGCTCAAGAAGAACACGCCGCACAGCACGATGCCGATTTGATGGAACCAGCCCGGTTGGATTTCTTTCGGCAGCAGCTTGCGGTTGACGTACAGGGACATGAGAGCCGTCGAACCGAGCGCGATGTTTTGCAGCACAGCGGCGAACTTCGCGATCGCCACGGCGGGAAACAGAATCAGGATCACCAATCCACCGGCGGCATAGATCGACATGATGCCGTAATAAACGTAGCGCACCTCGCCCGTCCGTCGCACTCGTGAGCTGGCGTTCCACAGCATGTCG
>CAZILR010001289.1:0-1510 GCA_964539995.1 uncultured Planctomyces sp. | reverse complement strand
ACCGACTTCGCCGTCGCGAGTTTCAAATTGGACGCCGACCGCGCCGCCAGTGCCGTCATCCGAATTGGCAACGGCTGTTTCGAGTCCGCCTGTTCGACGAGCAACTTGTCGCTCTCCGACCCACCGAGTTCCGCGATCGCGTCGAGCGCCGCTTGCCGCAGTGCCACGGGCGTCTCGCCCGTGCTCGCGAGTTGCGTCACGACGCCGCGCAATTCTTCAACCTTCCAAGCCCCGATGCAGTTGATCGCCGCCAGCAACGTAGGTTGGGACTCTGTCCCGACCTGCCCGGATTGGAGTTGCGAAAGCAGGTCGGGACGGAGTCCCAACCTACTGGCGAGATCGCCTGTCGGTTTGACGTTTCGCTTTCTCGCCGTCGCCGCCAATTCGTTGAGCAACGCGGCTCGCCGAGCGGACGGCGTCGCGTCGGCCTGAGCGACATCGAGCACCAACTTCAGCTCATTCGGCCCGCCGAGCGTGGCGATGACTTGAATCACCTCCGCCTGATCCTGCTCGGAGACTTTTCCCTCCGCCAGCAGTTTGACGAGCGCCGGAATCGCCGAGGTCGCCCCCGCCGATTTGATCGCGAACGCCAAGTGCCTCGCGTTATCGAATTTCAAATTCCCCTGCTCGATCGACGGAAGCCATTTGGGCGCGAGGTCTCGTGCAGTCAGCCACATAGCGTAGTCGAGCCACTTATCGACGGGCTTGTTGAGTGCTCGCAACACTTGAGTTACTGAATATGCTTGGTCAGCCTTGCCGTAAGCGCGGATCACTTCGAGGCGAACACGCGGATGGTCGTCGGCGATCTTTCTTTCGATGAGAACCCATCCGCTGGTCCATTGCCCAGGCTTCACCAGAAAAATGTCAATTCGCCCCGCCATCTCCGCAGCAACTCTCAGTGCCGCTGCCCGAACGCGACCGTCATTGCTGGCTACGACATTTTCAATGAAGGATCCTGAAGGTGGGACATCAATTGTTTGAAATACCCACAGGGCTTCGAGGCGGTAACGCTCCAAGTCTTCTTGCTTTGGCTTTGACGATATGAGCTTCGAGAGCCACCACAAGAGTTCGCTGACGATCTCGCGTTTTTTGTCTCGTTCGCTCTCAGCGGTATATTTCATCAGTCTTTCAGCCCCTTGTGCTGGCCATACTGGAAGATCGTCATCGGACATTGGGAATAGTTGTGTCGCCTTTGGGACTGGCTTTTTTCCGTCACCGCTTCCCCGCTTCGGCACCGTCTCAAAATCCGCCGGCTTCTCACCTGATATGCGCTCTTTGAATCTCGATTCCCGTTTCTCAAATTTCGCTTCTCGTCCGTCCGGCGTCCCGTGCATCGCCAACTCTTTCAGCACGCGCTTGGCGTTGTGTCGCGTCCATTGTTCCGGGGCTTTGAGATGCTCCAACAACTCCGGCACGGTGGCTCCGACGAGCTTCGGGCGCGGGACGAGCGGGCGGTTTTTCGCGGTGACTCGCCAGATGCGGCCGTGAGTGTGGTCGCGACGCGGGTCGC
>CAZILR010001288.1:0-1512 GCA_964539995.1 uncultured Planctomyces sp. | reverse complement strand
AGTTTTGGTGGGTCTCGATGACTCGACCCACCCTACGGTCGATTTGAAGACCAAACCACAACACCGTTCGGCAATCGTCTCGCAGAGCGAGACGGCGACAAAGGAACCACATGCTCGCAGGACAATTCACCGCACCGCATCGCATCGACCTCGTGGAAGCGCCGGAGCCGAAGCTCACGCCCGGCGGCAGCGGCGAGATGATTTTTGAACCGGAACTGACCTGCCTGTGCGGGTCGGACACGCCGTATTTCACTTGGAGCGGCGAATGGCCGATCCGCCTGGGACATTCGCTGCACGAGATGATCGGCCGTGTCGTCGCGACGAACGGCCAACGCTGGAAGGTCGGCGACCGAGTGCTCTGTGTCCCGCCCGAACAGAACGGTATGTGGGAGCGATACCTCGTCTCGGAAGACCGAGGCGTCGCGATTGATCCGCGCTGCTCGGACCCGGAGGCCGTGCTGGCACAGCCATTGGGGACGGCGCTCTTCGCACTGAAAAAACTACCGACGCTCGTCGATCTCGATGTGGCGATCGTCGGCCAAGGTCCGATGGGACAGCTCTTCAACATGAGCGTGAAGGCACTCGGTGCTCGGCAGGTCATCGGCATCGACAAGCTCGAATCGCGGCTGAAGACGAGCTGGAAGTGCGGAGTGACTTCGACGATCTGCAACGCCGTCGATGACCCGGTTGTGAAGCTCAAGGAACTGACCGGCGGCAAGGGTGCGGACATCGTCATCGAGGCGGTCGGTCACGCCGAGCAGCAATTCAATCTGTGCATCGACCTGTTGGGCTACGGCGGACGCATTCTGTACTTCGGAGTTGCTCCGGAGATCATCAACGGGCTGCGGTGGCGCGATCTGATCTTCAAGAACGGGACAGTTCATACCAGCATCAATCCGGACTTCCGCCGCGACTTCCCGCTGGCGATGCAGTGGATCGCCGAGAAGCGAGTCGAAGTGAATCCGCTGGTGACTCACACGTTCAAGCTGGCCGAGATTCAAACCGCGTTCGAGACGTTCCGAGATCGCCGAGACGGCGCGATCAAAGTCTTCGTCGAGTTCCCGGCCTATCGCCGTTAGGGCACACGGTCTCCGCAGGAGGTAGGGTGGGACCAGCGGGCGCTTCGCCGCGCCGGCCCACCAGAAAATAGAGATCGAAGATGGTGGGCCGGCGCTCGAAGCGAGCTGGTCCCACCCTACGCAAGATTTTTAACGGGCCACTGGAGAGGTTGCCGCCGGAGTTTTTCATGTCCAGTGCTGAGCACGCTCAAGTTTCGATCGTCATCCTGATGCTCGCGATCAGCCTGACGGTCTGGTGGATGTGGTGGCGGCGCTGGCAACGATTCGGCGAAATCTGGCCCCAAGAGCCGACGCCCATTCCAACCTGGAATCCGGGTATCGTGTTCGTGGCCTTGGCGATCATCGGCTTGTTTCTGATCTTCGGTTTGACATCGCGACCGGGTGAGGGCAAGCCGATCACGGTGGAGCACGTCCGTGGCGGTTGTCTGGAGCG
>CAZILR010001287.1:0-1513 GCA_964539995.1 uncultured Planctomyces sp. | reverse complement strand
GCTCACCGTCTTGCCGAGTAACTCCGGCAGCGTGACTCCTCGAAACCGAACGCCGCGTGCGAATGGATTCAGCCGCGAACCGCCGCAGTCGGAACACAACTCTTGCCGCTCACTTTGCCGCGCGGAGATCGCGTCGTGGTCGCTCTCTTCGGGAACGATCACGCCCAAGCCGCGACAGCTCAAACACGCACCATGCGGGCTGTTAAAGCTGAACGTGCGCGGTTCGAGTTCATCAAAGCTGACGCCGCATTCCGCACAGGCGAACCGGCTGCAGTAGGCGTGATCCTCCCAACCATCGACCGACTGCTCGCACAGAATGACCGTGCCGTCTCCGTGCTTGAGCGCGAGTTCGACCGACTCGCGCAGCCGAGCCTGCAAGCCGGCCTTCACGACGATGCGATCGACAATCGCTTCGATCGTGTGCGACTTCGTCTTCGCGAGCGTCGGCGGCTGAGACGCTTCAATCAGTTCACCATCCACGCGAGCACGGACGAAGCCCGCCTTCGCGATCGTCTCGAAGACTTCCCGATGAGCACCTCGCTTGCCGCGCACCAGAGGCGCAAGAATCATCACCTTGCGACCCTCTTCCAGCGCGAGGATTTGCTCGACGATCTCCTGTGGGCTGCGAGCGGACAGGGGCCGGCCGCACTTCGGGCAGTGAGCTTCTCCGCAACGAGCGAACAGCAGCCGCAGGTAATCGAGGATCTCCGTCGTCGTCGCCAGCGTGCTCCGCAGCGAGGCCGATCCCGCCGACTGCCCGACGCTGATCGTCGGCGGCAGCCCGTCGATGACATCGACATCCGGCCGCTGCCACGCGCCGACACGAGAGCGCGTCTCGGCCGAGAGACTTTCCAAATACCGCCGCTGACTCTCGGCATGAATCACATCGAACGCCAGCGAGCTTTTGCCGCTGCCGCTGACCCCGGTGATGACCGTCAGCCGCTGCCGAGGAATATCCACATCAACGCTTCGCAGATTATGCACGCGAGCACCGCGCACTCGGATGTGCCCGGTAGACGAGTTCGGCGTTTGAGCGTCGGCAGACATGGTGAGCCGAATCTGTAGTCGATCCTCGCAAGTCGCGATACTCTCTCGCCCCACTGCTTGATAACAGCCGTACCGCGACCGTCAGGGAGCGGCCCGTTGTGATTGCTGAGCGGCATCGTAGTGGGCCGCGCCCAGACGGTCGCGGTACTGGCTCGCATCACCAACGCCCAACTAAACACCCTGCCCGAAGTCGTCCCCCACTCCTTTCTGTTTCGTTTCGCATTACCCGTGCGACGCTACGACGGTCTACCGAAGCGCGGCAAGCGGTTGCTGGACCTCTCGACCGACTTCGCATTGCCCGACCTCAGCGAGCTGCGCGGAATACGGCCGATTGGCGACGTCCGAGCGGCTTGGAATGACGACGGCATCGGATTCAGTGTGCTGGTGCGTGGCAAAAAACATCCACCGGCGGCCGAAGAACGGACGCCGACGATGCCGGACGGGGTACAACTTTGGATCGACACGC
>CAZILR010001286.1:732-1513 GCA_964539995.1 uncultured Planctomyces sp. | reverse complement strand
ATTGGAGCCGTCGCGCTGCGCCGTGCTGGTCAGACGGTTGAAACGATCTCGCTGCAACAGGCCGGACGCCGGCACGCTCAGACGTTGATCGCCGAAGTGGACGCGATGCTGCGTCGAGCCGGTATCACGTCCCAACAGTTGGACGTCGTAGCAGCCAGCATCGGCCCCGGCAGTTTCACCGGCTTGCGAGTTGGTGTCGTGTTCGCGAAGACGCTGGCCTACGCGATTGGTTGCCAACTGGCGGCCGTCGATACGTTTCGCGCGATTGCCGCCGCCAGCCCAGCGGATGTTTCCGAGGTCTTCGTTGTTTCGGACGCTCAACGGGGCGATCTATTCGTCGGACTGTACGCCCTCGGAGATTCTATGATCGGCCCGGTGCGACTTGGTGAGATCACCATCGAATCGACCAGCTCGTTTTGCCAACGGTTCCAGCAACTCACGGCCTCGCGGCCAAACATCGCGATCACTGGTCCGGCCGCCGCGACGCTTCAAACGTCTCTGCCGCCATCCGTGCGAGTTCTCGCTGCCGAACTCCAGCATCCGCGAGCCGAATTCATCGCCGCGCTGGGAGAACAGCAAGCTCTGGCGGGAGAACTGAGCGATCCGTGGCAGCTCGAACCGTTTTATCTCCGGCGCAGCGCCGCCGAGGAAAAAGCCGCCTCCTGAATCCCGATCGTTGACAGTTCAATGGCAGGCTCGATTTCTCCCAACTATACTCCCGCCCGCGTGGGGCCTCGACGCCCCGCGAAGCTCATCAAATCGTCGCCTTCATCGGCGCTCT
>CAZILR010001286.1:0-722 GCA_964539995.1 uncultured Planctomyces sp. | reverse complement strand
GACCATTCGGAAGATTTCGCCGCCAGCTTTTCAAAGGAGTCAGAATCATGGCCTTGTACGAAATTGAAACCAACGCCCACATCATGATCGGCTGGGCCGATTCGCAAGAGCAGGCGGCTCAAGTTGCGAAGGAGCATTACCCCGGCGAAGACGTCGTCCGGCTGACCAAACGCCCGCGCGACATTTGGGTGATCTCGAAGCGACTGCTCGGCATCGCTGGCAACGCTGAACCGTGCGACGTGGCTCGTGACTGTCTCTCTCGCGCTCACGGCGACAAGGTTCACGCGATTCGGCTTTACATGCTCGACACCGGCTCCGATCTGCACGAGGCTCAACGAGCCATCGAAACAAACATGTCGCTCGGTTGGTGACGCGGTCATCTGAGATCGGAAATTTGAAATCTGAGATTTGAAATCTGAAACCCACCGCCCGGTCGTTCGAGCGACCGGGCGGCGTCGTTTTGTCATTCTCAGCTTTGTAATTCCCGGTTTTGTAATTCCTGCGTGGTGAATGTTGCAGAACGGCTGCGGTTGAGACTCCAACGGCTCACCGCAACGCTGCGGCAGTCTTTGCGGATTCGTTCCGAACCTCAAATGGCTCGCCGAGATTGAACTTCAACGATCAACAACCTCTGGAGACACCCACTCGATTGGCACACGACTCGCTTACCAACTCCCTCACGGTGAGCGACGGAAACTCACCGATGATGGAGCAGATTCGCG
>CAZILR010001285.1:317-1515 GCA_964539995.1 uncultured Planctomyces sp. | reverse complement strand
GATTTCTTTCACGATTTTCTCGGCCTCTTCCTTGGGAACACCCGTCTTGACCGGCTTAGGCGCACCCTCAACCAAGTCCTTCGCTTCTTTCAAGCCGAGACTGGTGATCGCACGGACGACCTTGATGACGCCGATTTTGTTCTCACCGAAATTCGTAAGAATCACGTCGAACTCGGTCTTCTCGGCCGCCTTGGCGTCGCCACCTCCGCCACCACCTGCAGGAGCCGCCATCATGACCGCTCCGCCAGCCGCCGGCTTGATGCCGTAGGCGGATTCAAGGTAGTCGGCCAGCGACTTCGCCTGCAAAACGGTCAGACCCACCAAACTATCCCCCAGCGTCTTGATCGCCGGATCCACTTCAGTCGCAGACATCGCAGTTCACCCTTTCTTGAAGACCGTGGGACAGGCCCACAACCTGCCCATTACAAAATCACACTGGCAGGCAAAAAACCTGCCCCACGAATCGCTAAGCCGCTTGCTCCTTCTCGGAGATTTGCTTGATTTGAGAAGCGAGATTCGCACCTGGTGCATTGATCGCACCCAGTGCTGCCGTCGATGCTGACATCAATCCACCGATGATCATCGAGATCAATTCTTCCTTGCTCGGACTCTCGCTCAGCACTTTGACTTCTTCGGGAGTGACGGTCTGGCCGCCGACATAACCCCCTTTGACCACTGTCCCTGGAAATTCCTTCTCCCACTTGATGGCTTGCTTGGCGAGGCCAACGACGTCCGGCCCCCAGGCAATGGTGGTCGAACCTCCGGAGACCGCATCGACCTTCCAACCCATATTCAGAAGCGTGCGTCGAGCCAAAGAGAACTTGGCCGCCAGCATCTGAATCGACTGCTTTCGGGAAACTGCCCTGAGCTTGTTGTTGGACACGCCATCGAGCTTTGAAATGTCGACGAATACGACATCCTCAGCGCCCCGAAGCTGATCGGAGAGATCCTTCATCATCAAGGACTTGACTGCCTTGCTCATGTCAACACCGTTGCTTTGAAAGCTGTTCGCTAAACCCGCCCATCGATCCGAACACGCGCGGGCGAGCATTGTGATGCGTTACGCGGAAATCGCAATGGACGGCATCATTGTTGCCGTCAAATAGACACTGCGGACATACACGCCCTTGGAAGTATTGGGCTTGAGTGCGATCAAGTGCTTCAGCATGGCCTCGACATTTTCGGCTAACTGCTGCTC
>CAZILR010001285.1:0-307 GCA_964539995.1 uncultured Planctomyces sp. | reverse complement strand
GCTCGCCGAACGACATCTTGCCGACTACGCAATGCACGATACCGGCAGCGTCCACGCGAAACTCGACCTTACCTGCCTTGTATTCTTTGACGGCCGTCGAGAGGTCGTTTGTCACCGTGCCAGCTCGCGGCGAAGGCATCAAGCCTCGTGGGCCGAGCACTTTTCCGAGCGGACCTACGACGCCCATCATGTCGGGCGTTGCGATGGCCACGTCAAAATCTAGCCAACCGCCCTTGATCTGATCGGCCAGGTCTTTGCCGCCAACGAAGTCCGCCCCGGCATTCTTCGCGACCTCGACGTTGTTGCC
>CAZILR010001284.1:393-1523 GCA_964539995.1 uncultured Planctomyces sp. | reverse complement strand
ATGAGCGTTGGACTCTGTTGGTTGCTGTTGTTGTCGCGAACTGCTGTCGGACTTGGTCAGGAAAAGGAGCAGAAAGATTCGCCCAGGTTGCCGGGCAATCCGGCGGTTTGGATCAACTCGTCACCGATCTCCGGCGAGATGCTCGCTGGCAAGGCGGCAGTCCTGTTCTTCTTTGATTCTCAAGATCGAGGCGTGGCCGATGGCTGGCCGCGCCTGATGCAAACGGCTCAGAAATTTGAAGGGACGCCGCTCATGTTCATCGGCGTGAGCTCCGGCGTGCCACGCGCGCAGTTGGAGGGATACCTGAAACGCTACAAAATCTCTTGGCCGGTGATCTGCGACTCGGATCGTTCGTTTGAGGGGCAGTTCGGCATTCAAGTCTCGCCACAAAACGCACGCAGCCTGCAGATGCTGATGCCCACTGGCAGCTTCAAATCCGGTGAGGTTGGCAACATCGAAGGGGCGGCTACCGATGCTCTGCGAGATGCGAAGTGGAAGGTCGAACCCAAAGACATCCCCCCCGTGTTGCAGTCGGCTTGGCTGGCGATCGAGTTCGGCAACTATCCTGGCGCGGCCCAAACGCTGAAGAAGAACCTGAATGGCAAGGCCGAGATCAAGGAAGCTGCGGTGCGGCTCAATCAATTCGTGCTCGACGATCTCGCCGCGCAGACGGACGCCGCGAAGAAGTCGCTCGACGACGGCAAGAAGTGGGAGGCTTTCAAGCGGTACTCGGCGATCCCGATCAAGTTCAAGGGCTTCACCGTTCCGGCCGACGTGAACTCGACCCTCAAAGAATTGGCCGCCGATGAAGCAATCAAAGAGGAACAAGCGGCGATGCGGCAATTCGATCTCGCGATGCAATCCGCGTCACGCTCGCCGAGTGCTCGCAAGGGTGCGATCAAGCAGCTTGAAAAGCTCATCAAAGACCATCCCGACACCGAAGCGGCCGCCGAAGCTCAAAAGCTGATCGAGCAGGCTGCGACCGGGATGTGACGGACTCCGTCGGCTCGCGACACAAGCAATTGCGCCTGTGGTGTTAATTCGGAAAGACGGTTGCGGTCGAGTGGCAGCGTTCCATGCCAACGAAGGAGTGCCCGCGATGTCGTCCGAGCCGCTACCTGACCAGTCCG
>CAZILR010001284.1:0-383 GCA_964539995.1 uncultured Planctomyces sp. | reverse complement strand
GGGCCACGCTCAGCCGCCGCAGACTTGAAGCCGCCACGCCGATGGATCATCGTTGCTGCATCATTTCTTCGACTTCGTTCACCAACTTGTCTGACGCTGCACCATGACCGACACCGCTCTGGCTGACGCACATTCCAAACTGGACCGACTCAAGCAGAACCTCGCGACGGTCATTCAAGGCAAGCGGCAGTGCTTGGATATCTTGACGATCGCCCTGTTGGCGGGTGGTTCGGTTTTGATGGAGGACGTGCCGGGTGTTGGCAAGACGACGCTGGCGAAAGCTCTGGCTCGGTCGGTCGATCTGACGTTTCACCGCATCCAGTTCACCCCTGATTTGTTGCCTGCGGATATTCTGGGTTCGTCGATTTACAACCCGAACGACG
>CAZILR010001283.1:0-1524 GCA_964539995.1 uncultured Planctomyces sp. | reverse complement strand
GGCCTCGGCCCGGCGATTAACGTCGGCGATCATCTGATCGGACTCGGATACAAGCTGATCGCGGCCTCTCGTGGGGCAGGTTTTCAACCTGCCCGGACCGGTGACGGGAAAGCCATTGAAGCCGGAAAGAATGGGGACGGGCAGGTTGAAAACCTGCCCCACGACGTCGCCTGCGACGTCCTCGAACGCATGGCGGCCGCGCACATCAAACTGTGCGATGGGCAAGGCGCGGAAATGTTCTGGCAGCAGAATCCGACGCTCGACTTCACGCCGCTCGATGCGCTGCAAATCTACGCGCTCAAGACGTCTCCCGCCTTCGAGGCCGCGCTTTACGCCGGACTCCGCATGGCCGGATCAGTGGAGAAATACGAAGCGCTGGTTGGCCCGTTCTGCCGACACGTCGGTATCGGCTTCCAAATCCTCAACGATCTGAAAGATTGGCGCGGCGACAACGACAACAAGATGGTCGCCGGCCAGGACGCACTCGCCTTGCGGCCGACAATCATGATGGCTCTCGCGTGGCAAGCCGCGAACGCCGAGCAACGTCAACTCATGGAACGCTGCTACTTCGACCGCGAGGAAGAAGATGCGATCCGTCTCGCCCGTCTTCGCCGGCTGTATGAGGAACTCGGCGTCTTCGAGAAAGCCGAACGCCTCATCGAGAAGTCGCGCGACCGAGCAGAACTGCTGGCCGACGAAGTTGAATCCGACGACATCCGGCAGCTTTTGTACTTCCTCGTCGATACCGTCATGGCCGACGAACAAGACAAAGACCCGCGCGACTCGATGCCGAAACCGACTTCGGTACTCCATCCGTTGCCCGTGACGACGGCATGAGTTTTACGTCGTAGGGTGGGACAAGCTCGCTTCGAGCGCCGGCCCACCAAGGTTGCGGTCGTTGATCGTGTTATTCAATGGTTGGTGGGCCGGCGCGGCGAAACGCCGCTTGTCCCACCCGACAACCTCCAATGGACTACCGCCACGCGAGCGGCTGCTTCCAGCACTGCTTGAGTTCGTCCAATGCGGAGTCGATGACCAATCCTTCCGCCGTGCCCCGAATCTGAACGCGATCGGTTGAGACGACTTCTCCCAGCTTGACCATCGGCACGTTTCCCGAACGGCAGAGAGATTCGACCTCGCCTTGTGCAGTCGCTGGGACTTCCAGAATGAATCGCGAGTTGCTTTCCGAGAACAGCAGCACAGCGTCGTCACTCAGTCCGCAGGACTTCACGAGTGGCTGCAAATCCAGCGATACGCCCAAGCCACCAGCGAACGCCATCTCGGCGACGGCCGCTGCGAGACCACCTTCGCTGAGGTCGTGACTGGAGCGAACAAGACCCTGTCGAATCGCGTCGTGAACAGCAGCGAAGATTCGTGGGGCCAATTCCAGATCGACGCGCGGGACTGCTCCGCCTTCGAGTCTGTTGACGTGCGCAAAGTGGCTGCCGCCGAGTTCGTTGGCGGTCGGGCCGATCAGCAGCAGCACGTTGCCGGTGGCTTTGAGGTCCATCGTGACGGCCTGCT
>CAZILR010001282.1:735-1527 GCA_964539995.1 uncultured Planctomyces sp. | reverse complement strand
GCTACCAAGCAGCCGAACGAAGACGCCGAAATGGAAGCACCGGCGGAGACCTTAAAACAACCGTCGATCAGTGGCCCACTCAAGGGAGACGTCAGCATCGAAGAGTTGGGCGATGTGCTGATCATCAAGGGCAACGAGCAAGACGTTCAAATGGTCGAGAAGCTGATCGCCGAGATCGGAAAAATGCTGTCCGGCTCGGTCCCCGACGTGAATGTGCGGCCGTTGAAGCACGTCGATAGCGAATCACTGGCCGAGTTGCTGACGACCGTTTACGAGCGGTTGAATCGTTCGCGCGGCCGTTCCACGAACGACCAAACTCAGCAGATCGTGGTCATCGCGATCGGCAAACCGAACTCGGTGATGGTGCTTGCCGCGGAAAAGGACATGCCCACCGTGGACAAGCTAATCGACGATCTCGATCAGCCGATCGACGCGACCAAAGAGTTCGAGGTCTTCCGGCTGCGGTACGCGGTCGCCAGCCAAATTTTGACGGCGATCGAGAGCTTCTTCACGGGCACCAGCACCGGCGGCGGACAAAACCAGACGACTCAAGGAACGACCACATCGCGTTCATCAACCGGCGGGTTGCGCGGTCGCGTGCGAGCGATCTCCGATTCGCGAACGAACTCGGTGATCGTGCAGGCTCGGCCGCGCGATCTCGAAGAGGTTCGGCGGCTGATCGACGAACTGGATCAAGTCGGCTCGCAAGCGGTCAACCAAATCAAATTGATCCCGCTGAAGAACGCCGTCGCGGACGAGATGGCCGAGTTGCTGAACCTCGCGATCCAAAGC
>CAZILR010001282.1:0-725 GCA_964539995.1 uncultured Planctomyces sp. | reverse complement strand
GACAAGGTCAAGTCGATCAGAAGCTGCGCGACGCGAAGAGTGCGGTGCTGCAACTGCTCGACACCGAAGACGGCGAGCAAATGCTGGAGTCGGGAGTCTTGTCCGATATCCGCATCAACGCCGACCTGCGTACCAACAGCCTGGTCGTGACCGCTCCGGCGGAAAGCCTCGCGGTAATCCAGGCCCTCGTGAAGCGGTTCGATCAGCCGGCCTCGCTGGTCGCTGAGATCAAGCACTTCACGCTGAAGAACGCCGACGCTCAGTCGGTGACGACGTTGCTGAATCAGCTCTTCAACAACCAGCAGCAGGGGCAAGGGGGACGACAAGGAGGCGGTGCGAATCAGCAGAACCAGCAATTGGGCATTCAGTTGTCCGGAGCCGAAGACGCCAGCAGTCAGTTGATTCCGCTGAAGCTCTCGACCGACGTGCGGACCAACAGCATCATCGCGGTCGGTGGTGGCGAGGCGCTCAGCGTTGTTGAAGCGATCATTCTGCGGCTCGACCAGGACGATGTCCGCCAACGCAAGATGACGGTCTATCGTTTGAAGAACAGTCCGGCGGCGAACGTCGCGACGGCGATCACGGCGTTTCTGCAAAGCCAGAGTGATCTGGCCACTCAAGCCAATCAGGGCTTGGTCGGCAACTTCGAGCAGTTCGAGCGGGAGGTCATCGTTGTCGCCGAAGCGAACTCGAACAGCCTGCTGATCAGCGCGACACCGCGTTAC
>CAZILR010001281.1:0-1529 GCA_964539995.1 uncultured Planctomyces sp. | reverse complement strand
CGTTTCCCCAATCCGAGTCCCCCGTGCGGTTTTTGGTGCTGTTCCTCAATGTCGATGACCGCGACCTCGAACGGCTTGTCAGGCACGGCCTGCTTCGACAGGCACAGCGACCGGCCACCGAAGCCTTGCCCCAAACCTTCGACGGCGATGCGACCGGCTCGTTGTCGCCAGCGTGCTCCAAACAGCGGCGTCCAATCGCGCGGGTTGAGCTGTCCGATCGTCAACCAGCGCGACATCGGGATTGGATTCGGCTTCTCCAACAGCGGCTTGAGTGAGTTCACCGAGATCGCGAAGCCCAGGTTGTCCGTGACCAGCGACTTGAGCGTGATGATGCCGAGCACTTTTCCATCGCGATCGACAAGTGGCCCGCCGCTGTTCCCTTGCTCGATCGGCATCGCGAGTTGCAGCATCGCCCGACCGTCGATCTCCCGCTTGCCGCTGACGATCCCCTCGACCACGCTGTGCTTCAGCCCGCGCGGGTTGCCCATCGCCACGACCGGCTGCCCGTCTTTGGCCTGTGTCGCGTCGCCAAGTTCGAGCGGCTTCAGTCCCTTCTGGTCGATCTTCACGACCGCTAAATCCAACTGCCGATCCGACGCACGGATTTCAATGACGTCCCGCTTCGTCCCATCCGCAAACTGCACCGAGATCGGCCGCCCCTCACCGATGACGTGATAGTTCGTCGCAATCAGCCCGTCCTCGGCGACAACGAATCCGGTGCCGAGACCTTCCTGTTTTCCATCCCGTCCCGAAAACGTGATGACCACAATCGACGGCTTGAGTTCCTCGACAAGCGCAGCCGTCGTGCGTTCAGACTTCGGCTCGTCGGCGACGAGAGTGCCAGTCAGTAAAAGGAGGAGCAACACCCCTGGAGTGCGGCGGCTTGACGCCGCCCTCCATTCATTGCGCGAGAAACGGCTGCTGCCGGTTGAGACTCCGATGCGATGACCGGCTGAATGATCTTGGTGTCTGACGCTGTTTCTCACGACTACCCCCGTCGGAACTTCGAGACGATTGGCCGCGAACAATTGAGTGCGGTGTCGAGTCACCGCACTCCAAGGTTACTTCGCAGCCACTTTGTAAACCCGCACGGCGTTGTCGTGGAATAACTTCATTTGCCAATCGAGCGGCTTGTCTTTGACGATTTCCTTGAGCGCAGAAATCCAGTCGGCCAGCGGAGCAGTCAGCGTGCAGACCGGCCAGTCGCCGCCGAAGAAGCAGCGGTCGATGCCGAAGGTGTCGATGCAGAGGAAAATGACCTCGGCCAGATCGGACGGCTTCCAGGCGTTTGGCTTTGCCGTCGCGACGATTCCGGAGATTTTGCAGAACGTGTTCGAGCGGGCCGCTGCGGCTTTCATTCCCTTCAGCCACGCCTCGCGGAGAGCTTTGTCGTCCGACTGCGCGGGCATGTTGCCGCAGTGATCGACGACCAGCGTCGTCTTCGGACACAGCTCGCCGAGTTTCGCTCCATCGCCGATCTCGTCAGGTCTCATGCAGAGGTCAAAACTCTTGCCCATGTCGCCGAGCCG
>CAZILR010001280.1:0-1530 GCA_964539995.1 uncultured Planctomyces sp. | reverse complement strand
CAAGTCGCCGTATCGCGACGTCTCGTCCCAAACGCCGTCGGGCATGTACGGCCGAACGCTCGGCCCGCCGAGCTTTTCGACGAGCAACCCGCTGGCGAAGAGGGCTTGATCTCGCAAAGCCTCGGCCGAGAGTCGCACTCGCGGGCCGCGAGCAAGCAGGCGGTTGTCGGGATCGGACGAAAGTGCTGAGTGCTCAGTTTTCAGTGCTAAGTCCGTAGCACTTGGCACTGAGAACTTGGCACTCTGCCGATACGTCTCGCTCATCACGATCAGTTTTTGCAGACGTTTCATGTCCCAGTCGGTCATGAACTCGACGGCCAGCCAATCGAGCAATTCCGGATGCGATGGAAACTCTGCCTGTGAGCCGAGGTTCTCGGTCGTCTTCACGAGGCCCGTGCCGAAGAATTTTTCCCACGCGCGGTTGACCCACACGCGACCAGTCAGCGGGTTGTCTCGCGAGATGATCCACTTGGCGAGGTCGAGGCGCGTGAGACTTTGATCGACCGATGACGTAGCCACGGCCTTTCTTGGCCGTGGCTCAGACGGCGACGGCCAAGAAAGGCCGTCGCTACGTTCGGTCAGCGCCGCCGGCAACGACGCAACAACCTTGTCGCCACGTTTATCGTATTCGCCGCGAATCAAGATGAACGCCTCGCGCGGCTGGCCTTCGCGCATGACCATGACGGTCGGCGTCCTCGTGGCGAGGTCGTCTCGCGACTTCTTTGCCGATGCCGCCACGACTTCGGCTTGCTTGAGTGGGCTATCGACGTTGGCTTTGAAGAAATTCGTCAACTCGGTTTTCTGCGCGTCCGAGCGTTTGTCGGCGGCGAGTTCGAGGATCGTCTTCAACGCTCCCGGCCCCTCGCCGCCGACAAACGCTCGGACGCGCAGAAAACCGAGCGTTTGTCGGCGGCGAGTTCGAGGATCGTCTTCAACGCTTCCGGGAATTTCGCGCCGTCGAGCTTCACAGTGCTCGGCGGCAGCGATGTGCTCGACAGACGGAAGCGCCCGATGTTGTGCTGCGAGAGCGCGTCGTGCTTGAGCGTGACCGTCAACGTCGCGTTGGCCGGCACGGTCAGCGGCGATTCGACGATGAACATCGCTGTTGTCGGATCGCGGCGAGTCGGACCATCGACGGCCCATCCGTTCGACGGTGCGCCGTCCAACACGAGGCCGATCTCCCAACTCTTCTGCGAGTACGTCGCCTCGGCCCGGATGAACTTCGCGACCAGAGGGGACTTCAATTCCGGCGAGGTGATTTCTGCCGCGATGCTCGACAGCACAAAATTGCCGTTCGGGTATCGGCCGAGCGATTTGTTCGGAAGCGAATCATCCGGCAGGCATTCGAGCAGCACCGCCGACAGATGTCCGAGCGTCCCGATACTGGAATTTCCTGCCTTCAGCTTTCCGCCGCTGGCGCGGGCGTTGTCGACGAATTCGCGCATCGTCCGCGCCTTGGACCCGGCGCTGACCACGACCACCACCGGACTGGTGGCGATCTGACCGACCGGGGTGAAGTCGCGGGCGACA
>CAZILR010001279.1:0-1530 GCA_964539995.1 uncultured Planctomyces sp. | reverse complement strand
CACGATCTTGAACGACGATTCCTCGCTGTCGATCGCGGCGACGATTGCCAACCGAGCCGAAGGAACCTCCGGCAACACGCCGTTCACCTTCACGGTGACGCGCGCGGGCGATGTCAGTGGCGCGGCCTCCGTACACTTCGCGGTCATGGGAAGTGGCGGGAGTGCCGCGGACGCCGACGACTTCGGTGGTTCGCTGCCGACTGGCACTGTGAACTTCGCGGCAAGCGAGACGTCTCAAGTCCTCACGATCAACGTCAGCGGCGACACCGTGTTCGAGGCGGACGAAGGCTTCACGGTCACGCTGTCGAATCCGTCGAGTGGTTCGGTCTTGAGCACCTCGACTGCGAATGGCACGATCTTGAACGACGAAGCCGCTCTGGCGATCTCGGCGCTGAGTGCGAACCGCGCGGAAGGTCAATCGAGCAACACGCCGTTCACATTCACGGTGTCTCGATCGGGGAACACCAGTGGCACGGCGTCTGTCAGCTTCGCAGTCACCGGCAGCGGCACGAATCCCGCGAGCACAGCGGACTTCGGCGGCACCTTCCCATCGGGCACACTGAATTTCGCCGCGAACGAGACCTCGAAAACCATCACCGTCAACGTGAGCGGCGAAACGCTGGTCGAAGAAGACGAGAGCTTCACGGTGACGTTGTCGAACCCGACGAACGGCGCGTCGCTCAGCGCGGCGACGGCAACTGGAACAATTTTGAACGACGATGCGTCGCTGTCGATTACCGCCACGAACGCGATCCGCGTGGAACGCAACGCCGGGACATCGGCGTTCGAGTTCACAGTTACTCGCACGGGGAATAGCGTTGGAACCGCGAGCGTCAACTTCGCGGTCACGGGGAGTGGCCCCACGGCCAACCGAGCCAACGCGGCTGACTTCGGCAGCGTGCTTCCATCGGGCACGATCAACTTCGCGGCGAACGAAACCTCGAAGACGCTCAACATCAATGTCCGAGGCGATCTGACGGTTGAGACCGACGAGCAGTTCACCGTCACTCTGTCGAACCCTTCGGCGGGAGCGGCTCTGGGGACTTCGACGGCGATCGGCCGCATCCTTAATGATGAGTTCGTCGTTGAAGTCGTCGTGGATGAGAACGGAAATCTGGCGATCAACGACCTTGGTGGGCTGACGAACAACATCACGGTCACTCGTAACACAACGACGAACATGTTTGTGGTCACTTCGCCAGCGAATGAACTTTCCCCGGACGGACTCTCCCCCACCAACTCTATCAGCATTCCGGTGTCGTCGGTGACGGGTGGGCTAATCGCGGACCTGGGACCAGGCAACGACAAGCTGACTCTGTCGAGTCTCTCGCTGTCGGCCACAGTGCTGGGGGGCGACGGCAATGACACGGTGCTCGGCAGCGGTGGGACGAACCTGCTCCTCGGCGAAGCGGGGGACGATTCGCTGACCGGCTTAACGAGCAATGACACCCTCAGCGGCGGCATTGGCAAAGACGCGCTCATCGCGGGCAACAGCACGGGCGTTGATCTCTTGTTGGAAGATGTCGCCGG
>CAZILR010001278.1:0-1533 GCA_964539995.1 uncultured Planctomyces sp. | reverse complement strand
CTTTCTTCACAATCAACGTCTCTATTCCAATTGAATGGAGGGCTGCGTCGAGCCGCCGCACTCCAAGGTGACTCCGGAATCAAATCCATCTATTCGAGATTTCGTGTTTACGACTAACTTCAAGGCCGCACTCTTCGAGTCACATCGTCTCGGAATGCGAAAATGAAGTCGGAAGGCACGACCTTGTTTCGCCGTTGTCTATTCGCCGTCGCGTGTCTGGCCGGACTGAGTGGCTGTCATCCACAGTTCACTCGCGTTCCGGATCTCATTCCGCGCACGGCCGAGCAAGACAAACGGCTCTGGAACTACCACAACCCGTTCCCCGACGAGACCGTCGGCCCGACGGTGGATCACCGGCCCCCCGGCTCTGAAATTCAACGCACGATGCCTCGGCAAGCGCTGGAAAAGGATTCGATGACGTTTCGGCCGCGCGGCGCGTTTCAACCGCCTCGGCCGGAGGCCCGGCTGAATCCGAAGACCGCGAACGTCGTCCAGCCGTGACAATCCGCGAAATTGCCCGGAATTAACGTGGGTTTCACGCGGTTTCGGCGAGAGATCGCCTTTCGACCTACCGGGGTGACTGTTACACTCCCCGCCCCTTTGAGCCGCCTCTGTTTGGCCCACCCGTTTCTTTTTCTCCGACTGAACTGATTCGAAATGCCTCCGTCAGCGACCTTGGATCGCCCGCACTCCGTGTCTTCACTCACGCACACAACTCCGCACGGTCACACACACATGCCGAAGCCCGGCCATGCACCTGAGCCGGAAGCTCCGAAGCGACGCGGCGATATCCGCAACATCGCGATCATCGCGCACGTCGATCACGGCAAGACGACGCTCGTCGATGCACTGCTCAAGCAGAGCGGTCAGTTCCGCGACTCTGAGTTGCGCGAGACGATGCTCGACTCGAACGATCTCGAACGTGAGCGCGGCATCACGATTCTCGCGAAGAACATCGCCGTGAATTACAAGGGCGTGAAGATCAACATCATGGACACCCCTGGCCACGCCGACTTCGGCGGTGAAGTCGAGCGTGTCCTCGGCATGGCCGACGGCGTGCTGATCCTGGTCGATGCCTTCGAAGGTCCGAAGCCGCAGACTCGCTTCGTCACTCAGAAGGCATTCGAGCGCGGACTCCGGCCGATCGTCGTCGTCAACAAGATCGACCGCGCGGAAGCTCGTCCGCACGAGGTGCTCAGCGAGGTCTTCGACCTGTTCGTGGAACTCGGAGCCAACGACGACATTCTCGACTTCCCGTATGTGTTCGCGTCCGGTCGCGAAGGCTACGCGAGCGATGATCCGAAGGCTCGTTCCGGCGACGTGCAACCGTTGCTCGACAAAGTGCTGGAGTTCGTTCCCGGCCCGGTCGTCGATCACGACAGCCCGTTGCAGGTGATGGTCACGACGCTGGAGTGGTCCGAATACGTCGGCCGTATCGCGATCGGCCGCATCGTCAGCGGCAGCGTGACGACCGGCCAAAAGATTGCCGTCATGAAGGCCGATGGCAAACCGCTCAACGGCGAAGTTACCGAG
>CAZILR010001277.1:0-1534 GCA_964539995.1 uncultured Planctomyces sp. | reverse complement strand
GACGGGCACTCCTGCCCGTCGTGTTTTCGTGCAGTTGGGCAGGAGTGCCCAACCTCCGTCAGATGGCGAAGTCAGTCTCGCGGCCGAGGATGCGGTCAATCACGTCTTGCGGCAGGTCAATGACCTGTTTCGCTCCGGCTTCGCGGTCGGCGGGATTGATGCCGCAATAGACGGCCCAGGGGCCGAGATGCCGCCAGCGGCCGGCTCGTTTCGGCTCGTTCGGCAGGACCGGTGTCGTGCAGCGGTTGCAGCCGATGGTCGAGAAACCTTGCGCGTGCAGTGGATTCAGGATGACGTTGTGCTCGGCGACGTAGGCGTCCATTTGCTCGTCGGTCATCATCGCCAGGGGGTTGATGCGGATGGTGCTGTTTTCGGTGTCCACTTGCAGCACGGGGCACATCGCCCGTTTGCCGCCTTCGCTGCGGCGCAGGCTGCCGACGAAAGCGTGATACTGGCCGGCGACTAAGTTCATCGGCTCGACCTTGCGCATGTGGCAGCATTCCTTCTGGCCTTCGACGGTCAGGTAGAGAACGCCGTGTTTCGCGGTCTGTTCGGCCATCGTCTGCTTGGGGTGCAGCGTGACGACATTGACGCCGTACTCTTTGATGATTCGGTCGCGTGTGTCGAGCGTCTCTTGAAACATGACGCCCGTGTCCACGAACAACACGGGGATGTCGATCTTCGCGGACGAGATCATGTGGCAGACGACACAGCCAGCCTCTTGCATCGCGGAGATCGCCGCGAGTTTGTCGCCGAAGACTTTCTTCGACCACGCCAGCAATTCCTGCGGCGAGCGGGCTTCAAAGGTTTGATTCAGATCAATCAGGTCAGCTTGAGTCAGCTTGGGCATTTCAAATCCTTGGCAATCCACTCGCGAGGCTCAGGCCGTTCCGTGACCGAGCTGTGGCTCGCGGTTGTAGTTGGCGAAATCTCGCCCAGCAAGCATGTCCGCGAGAGCATGTTGCGAAGGGTTATGGCAGGAACCGTTCACGCTCGGCGGGAGACGGCAAGCGGCACGTCTCCTTCTTGCCGAACCACCGATAACGGTTAGAGGCGACGAGTCGATAGCCGACATCTCGCAGCGGCCGTGGGATCAGCCACAACAGCCAGCCGATCAGCGACAACACTCCGCCGATCTGCCACAGCACTCGTACGGCAGCCGCCGATCGGACAAACTGGCGGCTCGATGAATCCAGCCAGACGATCGTGTCGAATGTTTGCGTTTCCGAACTCGTCACTCGCCACTCGCCACTCAACACTTGCTCCGCCGTTTCGCCTTGCAGCGGGGCGAAGCGGATCGCTCCTCGACGGTCGCGGGACAGAATGAAGTCCACAAAGCGGTTGCACAACCCGCAGACACCGTCGAAGAACACGACATTCGTCGGACGATCCGCTTCGCTGATCGCAGCGGCGTTCTTGGAGTCAGCGCTAGTTGTTGCCGAATTCATGGACCAATTCCCAAGGGCGTCCTGCCGAGCGGCCGAAGCTCGCGTCGGCGAGTCCCGCGAATGCGTTCTCGACCAGTTCCAATTCT
>CAZILR010001276.1:0-1535 GCA_964539995.1 uncultured Planctomyces sp. | reverse complement strand
GGTGTGTCAGCACCGCTTTCCTCGCGAGCTTCGCGCCTCTGCGTGAGAATGGGATTTCACGCAGAGGCGCAATGCTCGCAAAGTTCGAACAACCCAAAGCGGTGCTGACACACCGCACTCCCAAGGGGCCACATCATGAATCGTCGCTCATTTTTGAAAGCCAGTGCCGGCAGTATCGCGTTGAGTTCGTTCATCCCCGTTCTGCCAACCGCGTTCGCGGCCGAACCAAAGCCGAAGCGAGTCGGCTTGATCGGCACCGGCTGGTACGGCAAGAGTGACTTGTTGCGGCTGATCCAGATTTCGCCGGTTGAGGTCGTGTCGCTGTGCGATGTGGACAAGAAGATGCTGGCCGAGGCGGGCGAGATCGTGGCCTCGCGGCAGGTGTCGAAGAAGACGCCGCGGTTGTACGGCGACTATCGGAAGATGCTCGCCGAACGCGACCTCGACATCGTCGAGATCGCGACGCCGGATCATTGGCACGCGCTGCCGATGATCGAGGCGGTGAAGGCCGGAGCCGACATCTACGTCCAGAAGCCGACGAGCGTGGACATCGTCGAGAGTCAGGCGATGCTGGCGGCGGCGCGGAAGCATGGCCGAGTCGTGCAGGTGGGGACTCAGCGTCGCAGCACGCCGCATTTGGCGGAAGCTCGCGAGATCATTCAGGAAGGGAAGCTCGGCAAGATCGGGCTGATCGAGATTTACTGCTACTACCACATGCGTGCTCGCGAGAATCCGCCCGACGCACCGCCGCCGGATTATCTCGACTACGAGATGTGGACCGGGCCGGCTCCGATGCGGCCGTACAACCCGCTGGTGCATCCGCGTCGCTGGCGAGCGTTCATGGAGTACGGCAACGGCATCGTCGGCGACATGTGCATCCACATGCTCGACATGGTCCGCTGGATGGCGGGGCTCGGCTGGCCGAAGACGGTCAGTTCGACTGGCGGCATTCTGATGGACAAGAACAGCAAGGCGAACATCTCCGACACGCAGACGGCGACGTTCGAGTTCGACGGCGTTAACGTCGTCTGGCAACATCGCACTTGGGGATCGTCCCCCGATCCGAAGTATCCGTGGGGCGCGACGTTCTACGGCGAAAAGGGAACGCTCAAGGCGAGCGTCAACAGCTACGACTTCATTCCCAACAGCGGCGAGGCGATCCACAAGGATGTGACGATGGAGTTGGAGCAGTACCCCGAAGACAAGACCGAGAAGGATCTCGAAAAGCATGTCGCTCCGGCGATCCGCCGCCACATGCAGAATCTCTTGGACTGCATCGCGACGCGCGGCAAGCCTGTGGCCGACATCGAAGAGGGACACACCTCGACGGTGAGCTGTATCCTCGCCAACTTGTCGATGCAGCTTGGCCGGTCGCTCACTTGGGACGCGGCGAAGGGCGTGATCGCCAACGATCCGGCCGCGAACAAGTTACTGCGCCGGCCGTATCGTGGACCGTGGGTGCATCCGGAATCGTGACACGTCAAGGCTGGCTGATTCATCATGTTCGACAAACTGTAGCCCGACACCTTGTGGGT
>CAZILR010001275.1:0-1538 GCA_964539995.1 uncultured Planctomyces sp. | reverse complement strand
ATACCCGATGCCGATGAATTGCTCCGGCCGCGACGAAGTCTTCATCGGCCGCATCCGCCGAGACCTCTCGCACCTCAACGGCCTCACCTTCTGGTGCGTCAGCGACAACCTGCGAAAAGGTGCCGCCACCAACGCCGTGCAGATCGCGGAGTTGTTGGCGAAGCACAGATAGCTTTGATGAGAGGTATGATCGTGAGCAGTCGCCTTTGGAAGAACCCGCCATTGAAGCCGAACGGATGCCTCGATTATTCGAGCTTGTTTCTTCCAGAGATCTTCGACGATCTCTGCGAGACCCTTTCCGATTTGGTGGTTAATGGAGATCGCGCGGATTTGGTGACTCTGTTGAATGAGCTTGAGGAAGGCCGCTCTGACATCGAACAATGTGATGCCGAAACACAACCTACTCCAGAGTTGGTTGGAATCATGGACGTACTGATCGAGTTAGAACGCGAAGAAGGCGGTCTTTACCGATCGGAGCAG
This sequence comes from uncultured Planctomyces sp., assembly GCA_964539995.1. Lineage (GTDB taxonomy): Bacteria > Planctomycetota > Planctomycetia > Planctomycetales > Planctomycetaceae > SXKJ01. The sequence goes on along the minus strand of CAZILR010001275.1, from coordinate 1,058 downwards.
TCTCGCCAACTGATGGAATCTGCCGTCAAGGCCATCCGCATTTCCGCACGGCGTACTGGTTGACGCAGCCAACCGTGTGAAGCCATGTCAGCGACCCACCCTACGAATGAACGACAAGGAAACTTGAGAGACACCATGAACCACTTCCATTACGACAAAGGCGAATTGTTTTGCGAGCAGCAGCGGGTGGCCGAATTGGCCGAGGAATTCGGGACACCGTGTTGGATTTATTCCAAGGCGGCGTTGCTCGGACGGCTGAAGGAGATTCAGACGGCGTTCGCGGCCGTGGACCCGGTGATTTGTTATTCGGTCAAGGCGAACTCGAATCTCAGCATTCTCAAGCTGATGAACGATGCTGGCAGCAGCTTTGACGTCGTCTCCGGCGGCGAGCTGTATCGCGTCAAGAAGGCCGGGGCCGACACCACAAAAGTGGTCTTCGCCGGAGTCGGTAAGACCGACGACGAGATTCGGCAGGCGCTCGAAGAACGCATCCTGATGTTCGACGTCGAAAGCGAAGCCGAACTGGATGCCATCGCGGCGATCGCGCAGAAGATGGGAGTCGTTGCGCCGGTCGCGTTGCGGCTCAACCCGGACATCGACGGGAAGACGCACGCCAAGACCACGACCGGCAAGAAGGGAAACAAGTTCGGCATGGACATCGAACGAGCCGACGCCCTTGCCGCGAAAACGCTGCGAACTCCCGGCTTGGCGATGAAGGGCATTCACATGCACATCGGCTCGCCGATCCTCACCGTCGAGCCGTATGCCGAAGCGGTTCGCAAAGCGATCGAGGTCGTTCGCAGCTACCGAGCCGCCGGCCACGACATCAACTGGATGAACCTCGGCGGCGGCTTCGGCATCAGCTACCGCCAGAACGAAGGTCCACCCGCGAAGGCTTACGCCGACGTGATCGTCCCCGGAGTCAAAGAAGCCGGCTGCCGACTGGCCCTCGAACCGGGCCGCTTCATTGTCGGCAACTCCGGCGTCTTGGTCAGCAAGGTGATCTACACGAAGCGTGAGGGGGGCAAACTCTTCGTGATTCAAGATGGCGCGATGAA
>CAZILR010001274.1:0-1542 GCA_964539995.1 uncultured Planctomyces sp. | reverse complement strand
ATCATGTCGGATGACATGGGCTATTCGGACCTCGGCTGTTACGGCGGCGAGATCAAGACGCCGAATCTCGACAAGCTGGCGGCGGGTGGGTTGCGGTTCACGCAGTTCTACAACACCGCGCGGTGTTGCCCGACGCGGGCCGCGTTGCTGACGGGGTTGTACCCGCATCAGGCGGGCATCGGGCACATGATGGAAGACCGTGGGCACAACGGTTATCGCGGAGACCTCAATCGGCAGTGTGCGACGTTCGCTGAGGTGCTCAAGCCGGCGGGCTACGGGACGTATGCGGTTGGCAAATGGCACGTCACGAGGCACATCAAGCCGGACGGTCCGAAGCACAATTGGCCGTTGCAGCGCGGGTTCGATCGTTTCTATGGGACGATCACCGGTGCTGGCAGTTTCTACGATCCGGGGACGCTGACTCGCGACAACACGAACCTCTCGCCGTTCGCGGATGCCGAGTACCAGCCGCAGCGGTACTACTACACCGACGCGATCACCGATCACGCGATCCGCTTCGTCGGCGAGCACTGCGACAAGCAGGCCGAGAAACCGTTCTTGGTCTACATGGCCTACACGGCGGCTCACTGGCCGATGCACGCACTGGAGGAAGACATCGCCAAATATCGCGGCGCGTACGACGATGGCTATGACGCGATTCGTCAGGCTCGGCTGAAGCGGCTGCGCGCGTTGGGGCTGATGCCGTCGGGTTGGACACCGGCACCGACCGTCGGCGATTGGTCGAAGCTGACCGACAACGAGCAACGCCGCGCGTGGGAGATCCGCTGCATGGAGGTCTATGCGGCGATGATCGACCGCATGGATCAAAACATCGGCCGCTTCGTCGCGGAGTTGTCGCGGCGGAAGCAACTCGACAACACGCTGATCTTCTTCCTGCAAGACAACGGCGGTTGCCAAGAGGTGATCGGCCGACAAGAGCAGATGACCCGCTCGAACAAACCAACGCTGCCGCCGATCGCGGCCGATGCGATTCGGCTCGATGTCATCCCGAAGCAGAACCGCGCGGGAGTGCCGACTCAGCAAGGCCCGAATGTGCTGCCCGGTCCAGAAGACACCTACATCGCCTACGGACTGAATTGGGCGAATGTCTCGAACACGCCGTTTCGCGAGTACAAGCACTTCGTCCACGAGGGAGGCATCTCGACGCCGCTGATCGCTCATTGGCCGAGCGGCATCGCGCGGCGCGGTGAATTCGAGCCTCAACCGGGACATCTGATCGACATCATGGCGACCTGCGTGGATTTGTCCGGTGCGGCTTATCCACCGGTGCTGCGATCCGAGCCGATTCAACCGCTCGAAGGCCGCAGCCTCGCTCCGACGTTCGCGGGGAAGACGATCGAACGCGACGCGATCTTCTGGGAGCACGAAGGGAACCGCGCGATCCGTGAAGACTCTTGGAAGCTGGTCGCGAAGGAAGACCAGCCGTGGGAGCTGTACGCCCTCGCGGCCGATCGCGCCGACGCGCTCGACCTCGCCGCCGCGCAGCCAGAACTAGTTCAACGACTCGCCACCAAGTGGGAC
>CAZILR010001273.1:0-1547 GCA_964539995.1 uncultured Planctomyces sp. | reverse complement strand
TCGGTCGCTTCGAAGCGCCCGTACAAGGAATGGCTCGAAAGCCAACGCATTCGTCTCTCGGAACTGCCGAAGGCGGACGCTCCGCCACGCTACGAGGAAGACGTGTTGCTCAAGCAGATGCAGGCGTTCGGTTACACGACCGAGTCGCTGCAATTCATGCTGATCCCGATGATCGAAACGAAGAAAGACCCGCTCGGCTCGATGGGTAATGACGCGGCGCTGGCCTGCATGTCGGACCAGCCGCGTCTGGTTTACGACTACTTCAAGCAGCTCTTCGCGCAGGTGACGAATCCGCCGCTCGATTCGATCCGCGAAGAAGTCATCATGTCGCTGGAGTGCTTCATCGGCCCGGAAGGAAACCTGCTCGACACGACCGAGCGACAATGTCACCGGCTCGTCGTGCCGAACCCGATTCTGACCAACGAAGAGTTGGCAGCGATCCGGCACCTCAACTACCGCAACTGGAAGACGAAGACCATCGACATCACGTTCCCGCGCACGCAGGGTGATCCTGGCTTGCGGTGGTGTTTGGAACGCATCTGCCAGGAAGCCACGCAAGCCATCGAAAGCGGGTTCAGCTTGCTCGTGCTGTCGGATCGCAGTACCGGCCCGGATCGCGTGCCGGTCAGTTCGCTGCTGGCGGTCGGAGCCGTGCATCAGCATCTCGTGCGACACGAATTGCGAACTCGCATCGGCATCGTGATCGAAACCGGCGAAGCGCGCGAGGTGCATCATCACTGCCTGCTGGTCGGCTACGGAGCGGACGCGATCAATCCGTACCTCGCGTTCGAGGCGATTCGGCAAAGTCGCGAGGATGGCACGATCGACGAGAAGTGGACCGACGAAAAGATCGTCGCCGCGTACCGTAAGGCCGTCGAGAAGGGGATGCTCAAGGTCATGGGCAAGATGGGCATCTCGACGTTGCAGTCGTACAAAGGTGCTCAGATTTTTGAGGCTCTCGGCCTGAATGAAGAGGTCGTCGATTACTGCTTCGCCGGCACGGCCAGCCGCATCAAGGGAGTGAACTTCGAGGTGCTCGGCAAGGAAGCGATGCGACGCCACGAATTCGGTTTCCCGCCGCGTGACGGGCAATCGCTGACCGTGCTGCCGAACCCCGGCGAGTTCCATTGGCGAAAGACCGGTGAGAAACACGCTTGGAACCCGTTCACGATTGCCGAAATTCAGAACGCCGCACGAACCGGCGACAAGAACTCGTACAAACGGTTCGCCGACATCGTGAACCAAGAGGCTCACAAGTCGTGCTTCCTGCGCGGACTGCTGAAGATCAAGACCGGCCAGTCGGCGATTCCGCTCGACCAGGTTGAATCGGCCGCTGAGATCGTCAAACGATTTTGCACGGGCGCGATGAGTTACGGCTCAATCTCGGCCGACGCTCACGAGTCGCTGGCCATCGCGATGAACCGCATCGGCGGCAAGAGCAATACGGGCGAAGGGGGCGAAGACTACAAACGCTTCAAACCCGAACCGAATGGAGACTCGAAGCGGTCGGCGATCAAGCAAGTCGCGAGCGGCCGGTTCGGCGTGTC
>CAZILR010001272.1:0-1548 GCA_964539995.1 uncultured Planctomyces sp. | reverse complement strand
ACACCGCAGTGATTCCTGTCTTGGCAGCAACTGCAGTGGTTGGGGCCGCAGCGAGATGGCGTCTGGCGAGAGACTGGCATTGTCGAACGATTCCCAGAGAAGGGGCTTGTTCGGAAATGGCAAACTCCGATCGGAGCAGGATACTCCGGGCCAGCCGTGGTTGGTGATCGGGTCTTTGTCACGGATCGCGTGACGACGGACACAAAGGATCCAGCGAGTCCCTTTGAACGGGGAGCCGTGCCGTCGTCGGAACGAGTGCTCTGTCTGGACGAGGCGACCGGCAAGCTCGTGTGGGAGCACAAGTACCCGTGCATTTACACGGTCAGTTATCCGGCCGGCCCGCGCTGCACGCCGACGGTGTACGAGGGCAAGGTTTATTCGCTCGGTTCGGAAGGACACCTGTTTTGTCTGTCGGCGAGCGACGGCAAAGTGATTTGGTCACGCGAATTGAAAAAGGACTTCTCGATTCGTTCGACTCCCGTTTGGGGCTTCTCGTCACATCCGCTGATCGACGGGAACAAGCTGATCTGTTTTGTTGGCGGAGCGGAAACAGCCGTCGTCGCGTTTGATCGCGAGACCGGCAAGGAATTGTGGCGCGCGTTGTCGGCCAGTGGGCCGCATGGTCCGGGTTACAGTCCGCCGGTGATCTACGAAGCGGCCGGAGTTCGACAGCTCATCGCGTGGCTGCCCGATGCGGTCAACGGGCTTGATCCGGAGACCGGCAAGGTGCTCTGGTCAAAGCCGTTCACGGTCAAGGAAGGACTGACTGCGCCGATGGCTCGCAAAGCGGGAGACCAGTTGTTTGTCACCGCGTTTTACGACGGGCCGCTGATGCTGAAGCTCGATGGTGACAAGCCGGGAGCGACCGAACTGTGGCGCGGCAAAGGGAAGAACGAACGTCAAACCGACGGACTGCATTCGATCATGCCGACGCCGTTCATCGTCGATGGGCACATCTTCGGCGTTTGCAGTTACGGGCAACTCCGCTGTCTGAAGGCGGACAGCGGCCAGCGAGTTTGGGAGAACCTCACGGCGACCGGAGCCGACAAGGCTCGCAATGCTCGCTGGGCGAATGCGTTCTTGATTCAACATCAGGACCGATTTTTCATCGCCAACGAGCAGGGGGAATTGATCCTCGCGAAGTTGACTCCGCAGGGCTACGAAGAACTCAGCCGGGCCAAGTTGCTGGAGCCGACCGGTCAAGCAGGTGGCCGGCAAATCGTCTGGTCGCATCCGGCGTTCGCGCATCGCTGCGTGTTCGCTCGCAACGACAAAGAGATCGTGTGTGTCAGTCTCGCCGAATGAAGAAAGCGAAGTGATGTTTCGATTCGTCCCATTTGTCCTATTCCTTTTCCTTCTGATGCCGGCCCGCCATGCGTTCGCCGCAGACGGCCTCCAGCGGATCAAGTACAACAACCCCGGCTTGGTCGTTGATCTGGGCGTCGGATTGTGGGCGTGGCCGGTGCCGTGGGATGTCGATGGGGACGGCGATCATGATTTGATCGTGGTCTGTCCAATATTGATCCTGCGTACGTTCAATGCTATCCC
>CAZILR010001271.1:0-1548 GCA_964539995.1 uncultured Planctomyces sp. | reverse complement strand
CAGGAGGTAAGCCTGAGCCGACCAAGGCTGACTCACACTGGTCCCAGCGACACAACCCGACGGAGGAAAATACTTGTGCGTCCCTTCGTAGTTGTGCAGCGCCAAGCCGATCTGCTTCATGTTGTTTTTGCATTGGCTGCGGCGTGCCGCTTCGCGAGCTTGCTGCACAGCAGGCAGCAGCAGAGCGATCAAAATCGCGATCACCGCAATCACCACGAGCAATTCAATCAGCGTAAATCCGCGGCGACGACATCGCATCACACCACCTCCACCAGAGAAGATCACGAGCAACCGAGCGACAAATCTTGTCCGCAGATGGCTGGCGAGCCGTGGAGGCTTGGCTGGCGACTGGCGGGTCTTGCCAGAAATTGAGACTCAGTTTCATTTCAGGCACGGCGAAGGTTAGCGACCCAAGACAAAACGTCAAGCGTCTCCTTCTGAGCCTCCCAACACTTGGCACAAGCCGTTACATCGACGTGGCTTGTCCCTAAGTCGCCATTCGCGTCGGCTCCGTCAGATAGAGCATCAGCACTGCGAGATCGGCCGGAGTGATGCCGCTGATGCGACTGGCCTGTCCAACGTGGCGCGGGCGAACGCGAGTCAGTTTCTCTTTCGCTTCCGCCCGGAGTTGCGGGCAGGCATGAAAGTCGAAGGCGTCTGGGATGCGAACGGTCTCGACTTGCTCCTGACGCTCGATGGTTGCCGTTTGACGACGGATGTAGCCGGCGTATTTGGCCTCGATCGAGAGTTGTTTCGCGGCCAGCGTTGGCAGACTCAAAGATCGTGCCTCCTCGCTGAATTGGCAGACGTTATCCCACTCGATCTCTGGCCGGCGCAGCCATTCTTCGAGACTGTGGCCTTGATGGAATTTTTTGACCGCCAGCTCCGAGGCCGCCGCGATTGCCGCTTCGTGAGCTTCCCAGCGTCGCACTCGCTCGGCCGATGCCAAGCCAACGCGAGCACCAATCGGCGTTAGGCGGCGGTCGGCATTGTCGTGACGCAGGAGCAACCGATATTCGGCTCGCGACGTAAACATGCGGTACGGCTCATCAACCCCCTTCGTGACGAGGTCGTCGATCATCACGCCGAGGTACGCCTGGCTGCGGTCGAGAATCAGCGGCGGCTTGTTGGCAATTTTCAATGCTGCGTTGGCCCCAGCAAGCAAACCCTGCCCGGCCGCTTCTTCATAGCCGGTCGTCCCATTGATTTGGCCGGCGAAGTACAGCCCCTCGACCTGTTTCGTTTCGAGCGTCGCGTGCAACTGTGTCGGCGGAGCAAAGTCGTACTCGACCGCGTAGCCGTAGCGCATGATCTCGGCCCGCTCGAGGCCGCGGATCGAATGGACTAACTCCTCCTGCACATCGCGCGGCAGGCTGGTCGAGATGCCGTTGCAGTAGTACTCGCAGGTGTGGCGACCCTCTGGCTCCAGAAAAATGTGATGAGCGGTCTTGTCCGCGAACCGCACCACTTTGTCCTCAATGCTTGGGCAATAGCGCGGCCCGGTCGATTGAATTTGCCCCGAATACATCGGTGCCCGATGCAAGTTGG
>CAZILR010001270.1:0-1549 GCA_964539995.1 uncultured Planctomyces sp. | reverse complement strand
GGCATCCGAGCGTGCTGTTCTGGGCCGACAGCCGCAAGCAGATCCGGCAGTTCCGCAACATGTTCATCAAGCCGAACCAATTCGAGGCGGTCGGTCACGCGAACCCACTGCCGGACGAACGGATCGAACTCGACCGGCTGAAAGCCGAACTACCGGCATTGCGAGCGACCACGCAAGCTCCCGTCGCGGTGACGCTCGGCGAACGGGGTTTGATGGTCAGCGAACCGATACCGACGTTCGTCCCCGCCGTGCGTGTCGAAGGACCGATCGACCCAACCGGAGCGGGGGACAGCGTCACGGCCGGCATGGTGCTGTCGTTGATCTCCGGTGCGACGATGCCCGAGGCGGCACTCGTCGGCAATCTCGTGGCGTCGATCACAGTCCAGCAGTTGGCGACGACAGGGGTCGCTCGGCCCGACGAATTGCCGCCGCGGTTGGAGGTGTGGCGACAACAGCATTCGTAGGGTGGGTCAACCATCGGACGACCCACCACGATGTGATCCGCCGGCTTGGTGGGTCGCCCGATGGTTGACCCACCCTACGGGCTTCTCGGTATCTTGTCGCGAGGTGGAAGACCACTCGACGAATTGAAAGGAACCATCATGCGACAACTACTGATTGGCTTGACGGTGCTCGCGTTCGCGGCCTCGGCCCAAGCCGCCGTGCAGACGAAAACCGTGACGTACAAGCATGGCGATTTGGAATGCAAAGGCTTCGTGGCGTGGGACGATGCCGTTCAAGGCAAACGCCCTGGCGTGTTGGTCGTCCATGAATGGTGGGGCCTCGACGAGTACGCTCGATCGCGAGCACAGCAGCTCGCCAAGCAAGGCTACGTCGCGTTCGCGTGCGACATGTACGGCAACGGCAAGATCGCCGAGCATCCTGATGACGCTCGAAAGATGGCTGGGGTCGTGCGGATGAATCTCGACGATTGGCGCAAGCGAGCCCAAGTCGCGCTGGAAGTGCTCAAGGCTCAGCCGCAGTGCGACAACAGCAAGCTGGCCGCGATCGGCTATTGCTTCGGAGGTTCGACCGCATTGCAACTCGCCTACAGCGGAGCCGACTTGAAAGCGGTCGCGACGTTTCACGCGGCGTTGCCGACTCCAACGGCCGACGAAGCCAAGTCCGTGAAGGCTCATGTGCTGGTTTGCCACGGCGGTGCGGACACGTTCATCCCCGAAGCGGCGATCAAGTCGTTTCGCGAATCGCTCGACAAAGCGGGCGCGAAGCACGAGTTCGTTTCGTACCCCGGAGTCGTCCACAGCTTCACCGTCCCCGGTGCGGACGCTCGGAACCTGCCCGGCATGAAGTACGACAAACAAGCCGACGAAGACTCTTGGTCGCGGATGACAAAACTCTTTGCGGAACAGTTTGGAAAGTAACCTCGATGACTCAACCGACCTCCGCCGGATTCCCGTCCGTTCGTCTGCGGCGATTGCGATCGAACCCGCGACTGCGTGATCTCGTGCGCGAGACAGAACTCAACCCGCGCGACTTCATCCTGCCGCTGTTCGTGCGACACGGACAGAATCAGCGTGTGCCGATCAAG
>CAZILR010001269.1:0-1555 GCA_964539995.1 uncultured Planctomyces sp. | reverse complement strand
GGACCCTTTTGAGCCTTTTTGAGGGTTTTTGAGCCCATTTTGAGCCCTTTTGAGGGTTTTTGAGCCTTTTTGAGGGTTTATTGAGCCCTTTTGAGGGTTTTTGAGCCCTTTTAAGGGTTTTTGAGCACTTTTGAGGATTTTTGAGCCATGTTTGCGTACATCGAAAACGGCAGCCACCAGTACCGAGTCTCCAACGGCGACACTCTGTTGATCGACTTCGTGGACACCGCAAAAACCGGTGATTCCATCACCTTCGACAAGATTCTGCTCGCCAACGGTGGTGGTTCGAGCGTGATTGGTGCCCCATCGATTTCCGGTGCGAGCGTCACTGCGGAAGTCGTCGAGCCGCTGGTCAAAGGCCCGAAGCTCGAAATCCAAAAGATGCGCCGCCGCAAGAACTATCGCCGGCACACCGGACATCGCCAGGGCTACACCCAAGTGAAGATCACCGGCATCACTGTTCCTGGCCTGCAAATCGTCGAGACGGCTCCTACCGCCGGTGCTTAATCCATTCGAGAAATCACGAAAAACCCGGTCTTTGACCGGGTTTTTTTATGCGCAGCGGGCAGTGATGTCATCCGTGCTGCAGTCCAAAAAGGCATCCCGCGAGTTGAGCAGCGATGACCGACTCTTAACGATTCTTTCAATTTTCCTGAACTCGCTAAGCCTGCATTTCGCCGACAGGTTACGGCCACGCGGAATTGAATTTTGGACGTTCTTGAAGAATTCATCACCTTGACAATTCGGGCTGCCGATTTATAGTTCCGACCCGGTTCGCACACACTAGATGCGGGGCCTGACCTATCTTGGTCCCACAATTAGTTGTGGTTCAGTTCTCGTCGGGTGACTGGTTCTTGGTTGCCTGAAAATCGCTTTTTTCTCGGCAGTTTCCTGGCAAGAGGTCGCTTTCGAGCGGGTCAAGAGGCCCCGGCTCCCCCTTGTTCTATTTCTCTTGGTTGAAGGAGTGCATGATGCACGACGCCAACGCGCTTTTGGATGCTGACTACCTTTCCGCTTCGACCACTCGTTCGCACAACGGGAACGGCCACGGAGGCAACGGACAGATGACTCGCGAAACCGCAGTTCGCAACGCGCCCGCGTCAGGGCCACACTTCACTCCGCAGACGACGCCGATGAAGATCGCTCCGCACTTTTGCCCGGCAAATGTTGACCCGTTTTCAACGACCGAATGGGATTACCGCACGGCCGCCATCAAAGATGAAAACGGCAAGGTGCTGTTTGAGCAGACCAACTGCGAAGTGCCGAAGGACTGGTCGGCACTCGCGACGAATGTGGTCGTCAGCAAGTATTTTTATGGCGAGCCGGGCACTCCGGAGCGCGAATCGAGCGTGCGGCAAGTGATTCATCGCGTGTCGCGCACGATCGCTGATTGGGGCATCAAGGATGGCTATTTCGCGACGCCGGCTGATGGCGAAACGTTTTATCGCGAGCTGACTTGGCTCTGTCTGCATCAGCACGGGTGTTTCAACTCGCCGGTGTGGTTCAACGTCGGGCTGTATCACCAGTACGGCGTCAAAGGCTGCCAAGGAAATTA
>CAZILR010001268.1:0-1556 GCA_964539995.1 uncultured Planctomyces sp. | reverse complement strand
GCGATCGACGTCGGCGTGGAACTGACAACGATGAGCAAAGGCTACAGCATGGCCGGCTGGCGCATCGGCTTCTGTTGCGGCAACTCGGAAATGGTTCGCGCGCTCGGCACGATCAAAGGCTACTACGACTACGGCATCTTCCAGGCGATCCAGATTTCCGCCATCGTCGCGATGCGTCACGGCGATGAAGCCATCGAGCGTCTTTGCGTCGAATACCAACACCGCCGTGACTCACTGGTGGACGGCCTCAATCGCCAAGGCTGGGACATCGAAGCTCCCAAGGCAGGCATGTTCGTCTGGGCGAAAATTCCCGAACCGTGGTCCGAGTTGGGTTCAATTCCGTTCGCGATGAAGCTGCTCAACGAAGCCGGCGTCGCCGTCAGCCCCGGCCGAGGATTCGGCGAAGAGGGCGAAGGCTTCTTGCGTCTGGCTATCGTCGAAAACGCTCAACGCCTCCGCCAAGCCGATCGAGAAATCGGACGCTGCCTCAAACCCGAACCGGCCGTCGTTTGAGCATCGAAACCGAATCGCAGAAAGGCTTGCATCACCTCGCGTCATCCGGTACACACCCCGCCTCATTCACGGACGTCAGCGTTCGTGACTATTCCTCGATAGCTCAATCGGTAGAGCGAGCGGCTGTTAACCGCTAGGTTCTTGGTTCGAGTCCAAGTCGAGGAGCCTTATAAGTTGTTGCCGAGCCGCAAGTTGCGGCTACCTGCCAAGCCGAAATGGAGGGTTGGATAGTGGTTACTACCACTTTCCTTACCCCACTTCGGCCGGCAGTGCGGCGTTACCCCTGGAATCCATCCAGAAGGGAGACGCTGCAATGCCGAGAAAAACGAAGCCCCGCTATGGGCTGCACCGGGCAACCAACCAAGCCCGCACCAGGATCAACGGCAAAGATCACTATCTCGGCGAGTACGGATCGCCGGAATCCCGCGAGCGGTACGAAGAACTCGTCGCGGAGTGGTTCGACCGTCAGGGCGACGTTTCGCGACACACGCTGACGATCGACGACATTGTGTTGCTCTTCATGCAGCACGTCGAGCAGCACTACCGAAAGAACGACAAGCCCACCAGCGAAGTCACCAACATTCGCGTCGCGCTCAAGTACGTCGTCGCGCGGTTTGGGACAACGCGGGTTCGAGATTTCGGCCCGCGATCACTCAAGGCCGTGCGACAAGCGATGATCGACGCTGGCTGCGTCCGCAGTTCAATCAACCGCATGGTCGATCGCGTTCGCAGGATGTTCAAGTGGGCCGTTGCCGAGGAACTCGTACCGCCTGAGACGCTCGTGGCGATCCAATCGCTCGCCGGCTTGCGGTACGGTCGCAGTGATGCGAAAGAAGCCCAGCCGGTCAAACCGGTCCCACAAGCGTTCGTCGATGCCGTGGAGCCGTTTGTGAGTCGCCAAGTTTGGGCGATGATCCAACTGCAATGTTTGACCGGAGCACGTCCCGGAGAGATCGTGTCGATGCGTGGTTGCGACCTGAACACGACGGGAACGATTTGGGAGTACGTCCCCGAATCGCACAAGACACAGCATCACGGCAAGC
>CAZILR010001267.1:0-1558 GCA_964539995.1 uncultured Planctomyces sp. | reverse complement strand
TTATTTCGTCCACAGCTACCACGTCGTGCCGACCGACCGCAGCGTTGTGATCGCTGAATCTGAACATGGCGAACGCTTCGTCGCTGCGATCGGCCGAGGCAATCTCTGGGCGACTCAATTCCATCCGGAAAAGAGCCAGAAGCACGGCTTGCAGTTGCTGGCCAACTTCGCGGCAATGTGATTTGACTTGCCAAGAAATTAGGGAATGCCGATGGCCAAATCCGTGGTTACGCCAATTTCCGTCGCTGAAATCAACCGTCGGCGAAAACGAGTCGAGACGATTGCTCGCCGAATGGGATTCGTCGGAACCGTGGAGTATCAACATGTCCGGACGTTGTCAGGCGGGGCACAATTCGGGTTGGGGGCCACAATCACTGCGGACATTTTGACCGTTTCCGCAAGAGCTTTTGAGCGTGATGCCGACCCGCTCGAATTTTCACTGGAAGCCATCGTTGCCCATGAATGTGGACACCAAGCGGTGTTTCGTCACGCAAGAATTCGTTCGCGTTTACCGAAACAATTGCCACTAGAATCCGAAGAAGTGTTGGCATCGCTCATCGGATCTCTGCTTGTCTGGGAGATCAAGGATCGCGACGATCTCATCATGAAAGCCATGTTCGATGAACTGCGGTGCGGTGTTCCCGAAGCGACCGCGATCCCATTGGCTCACAATCTCAGAAATGTGTTGGAGAGACTTCTATGATCGGCGATAAACCTCTAGCAGAGATTCGCAAAGAAGTTTTTGACCGCTTGACGGCCGCTGGAATCGGCCCCGAGGCCTTCCAAGAGTTCCTCGACGAACTGAAGCCACCCAAGCCAGTTCGGAATCCGGCCGCAGTGAAAGCGCTGGTTAACTTCGCGAAACCCGTTGGTCCGAAGCGACGCACGCGATCAGTTCCAAAGTCGCGGGGTTGAGTTCTCGAACGGAGATTTGGGAAGTGGCATGTCCTGGCGAATTCACTGGGTCATTCTGAAGACCTGCGTTTCCGAGCGGTTCGTGTACCGGGGCGACTTCGCGTTCGCGACGTTGGTTCGGTTCCTGCCGATCGTCACGCAGGTATTTCTGTGGAGCGCGATCTTTGCGGCCGGGACGTCAAGCGAGCGGAAAGAACTTAACGGCTACACCTACGCCAACATGGTGGCGTACTACCTGCTGGCAATGATCGGCCGAGCGTTCTCCTCGATGCCGGGACTCGCCAGTGGGATCGCTCGCGAGGTCCGCGATGGGACGGTCAAGAAATATCTCACGCAGCCGATCGACATGCTCGGCTATCTGTTCTGGCACCGAGTCGCTCACAAGCTGGTGTACTACGTCGTGGCGCTCGGCCCGTTCGCGTTGGTCTTCTGGTTGTGCCGGGACTACTTCAGCGGCTGGCCGGATGCCTTCACGATCGTCGCGTTCGTGATCTCACTGGAGTTGAGTTTCCTGGTCGGCTTTCTGCTCGAAGCCTGGATCGGTTTGATCGCGTTTTGGTTTTTGGAGGTCAGCTCGCTGCTCTTCATCTACATGATGATCAACTACTTTCTGTCCGGGCACATGATCCCGCTGGATTGGCTG
>CAZILR010001266.1:0-1558 GCA_964539995.1 uncultured Planctomyces sp. | reverse complement strand
CGGCCACGAATTCTGGGCGGAACCGTGTCAACCGCGACGGTCGTTGATACACTCCCGCCCGCGGCCAGACGGCCGATGAAGACCGACGGTTGGGAGAACTCGACGGTCACCCCATCACGCTTTTGCGAATTCCTGCCTATTCCGCATTCACATTGCATTCGCGGCACCGCGTTGTCGCCACTTCCAAGGCTCCCCTTGTGAGGTGATTTTCTCGCCCATGAAAGGGGCCGATCATGTCGGACGACGTCCAAGAACCAACCCCAGAACTCGAAACCGCGCAGCCTTGGCAACACACCGCGGAACTCGAAGCCGAGACGATCGAACACGGAAAGTTTGACGACGCCTCGGATGATTTCGCCTATGAAGAGGCCGACGCTTCGGACGACGAATTCGCCGACGGTGACGTCGAGGCGTTTGACTACGACGATGAGGACGGTGATCCGACCGAGGTGATCGCTGCTGAGCCGGATGACGAAGGCGGTCAATTCCAAGCCAAGCCGAAACGCAAACGTGCGTCGAAGTCGAAGAAGCAGGAACACGCCGAGGCCCTTGAGGACTCCTCCGACTTCGGCGACGAATTTGACGGCGACAACGATCCGTCACCGGGCGAGCGGCTGACCAAGCACCAGTATTCGGGGGCGGCGAAGTTTGCTCCGCAGCGTCTCGCGAAGATTCTCGCGGCGGCGGGGATCGATGCTCGGCGAAAGTGCGAGGAGTATGTCACCACCGGCCGAGTCAGTGTCGATGGCGAGGTCATCACCGACGTCGCGTTCCGGGCCGATCCGTATTCGCAGAAAATTGAACTCGACGGCGAGAAGATCAAGTTGCAGCGCAAGGTCTATTTCGCGCTCAACAAGCCGCGTGGAGTCGTCTGCACGAATCACGATCCGTCGGGGCGTCCGCGAGTCATTGATTTGTTCCCGCAGTTTCGCGAACGGATTTTCGCGATCGGCCGGCTCGACGAAGAATCGGAGGGCTTGTTGCTGGTCACGAACGACGGTGAGCTGGCCAACCGCATGGCGCATCCGCGGTATCGCGTCGCCAAGTTTTATCTGTGCCATGTGAAAGGTGTCCCGTCGGCTGAAACGCTCGCTTCGCTGAAGCGAGGCATGTACTTCGAGGAAGGACGGTTTCATGTCGAAGGAGCAAGGCTGAAGAAGGCTGTCGGCGACAGTGCGTATCTGGAGATTGTGCTCAACGAAGGCCAGAACCGTGAGATTCGCCGGCTGATGGCGCGAGTCGGACACAAGGTCATGCGTTTGAAACGCGTGGGCTTCGGCCCGATCCGCTTGGGCGATCTTCCGGCCGGAGCCTATCGAGCACTCGCCAGCGACGAGCTGAAGCTGCTGCAAGATTTGTCCGAGCAGCGAGCACACCTCGACAACACCGCCGGCCGCGGACGCAAGAAAAAGTTCGGCGACAAACCGGCGTTCGTCAGTAAGCCGAAGTTTGACAGCAAGCCACCGATGGGGAAGACGTCATACGGCGCTCGGCGCGGGTCTCCTGACCCCGCCGCCGGATCGACCGAAGGTCTCCCGCCGCGCAAACCCAAGTACGG
>CAZILR010001265.1:0-1562 GCA_964539995.1 uncultured Planctomyces sp. | reverse complement strand
GTAGGACGCGGAGAAATCAAACGGCGTCCATTGCGTTCCCGTCCAATCCACCTGAACCGAATGGTGAACCCCGGCATTGGAGTTGACGGCGCTAAGCGTAGGACTGACCTCCAGATGTTTCGTCGAAAAGAACGTCAGGAAGTCGAACTCATCGGGCAGAACCGAGTAAACCTGGTTCGTCAGTTCGCTGATCCTCAACCGTTGCATCTGTCGCAGCATGGACTGCGACTCGGAGATGCTGGTGCTGATGTTGACCAAATGCGGAGTGACCTGCACGTTGCCGGAAAGTTGCGTTGCCGTCGCGACGGAAAGACTAGGGCTGACGATGCCGACTTCCGGGGCATGTCGAGTTTGAACTTCGGTTCCGTCCAATTCCGTCAGATAGATCGTTCCCATGGCGATCGATTCAATTCCGGCAACACTCGTGGCCGTCCCGCCATAAAAACTGCTCATGGGATACGCCGAGTTGTAGCGGAACTCGTCGCTCGTAAAGACATAGTCACCAGCCACACGGTCGCCGCTCAAACCATCGTCTCGGAGTGTTATTCGGCCTGTCCCCGGCGCGATGAGCCGGAGGCCGAACACATCCAACTCGACCGAATTCACGGCACCGCCGGCATCCACTTCCAGGCGGAACGAATCGGAGCCGTCCGCCAGAATCGCGCTCTTGGTCGTTTCCCATCCTCGCAAACCACGCCACGTCGCCACACCATTGATCGTCAGCGTCGGATTGCTCAACACGCCGGGAAACGTGTCGGCATGCGGGGCGAGTCGCACACCGACATTCGAGTTCCCGCTCCCCACGATCTGCTGCACCGCCGACGTTACATCCAGTCGGTAGTTGTCGAACCCGAGCGGAACTTCCAACGTCGCCATTCCGATCAATGAGCCACTGGCATTGAAGTCACCCAGCGAAAGCTGACCGTCGCCTCCGTAAATGTAGACGTCGAACTGCCGCGTCTGATTTCCAGCAGCGTTCGACACGCCGACCGTGAAGTCCAACACGGCCAGGTTCACCGCCTCGCCGCCGATGCTGAACTCCGCAATGGCCCGATTTTCCGACGAAGCCGAGCGATTCACCAAACCGGTGTGAACAGACTCGATCGAGTCTGGCGTCCCGTCTCTCGCGAGATCCTGAATGCTCCCCGAAATCACCGCCTGATAAGTCGTCGCCAATAACGCTCTGGCTTCGAGGATTTCCACAGTCTGCCGATGCGGTTGCCACCGTCGCCTCGCAGCAACTCGCCGCTCGCGACGACCAACGCAATCCCAAACCTTGAAGACGCCCGATTTCCAGCCGAGTTTCATGAGCGAACTCCACTAAGCCAGATGTGGAAGATGAGAGACAAGAAGAGATGACATCAAAGGCGTGGCGAAACTAGGAAACGCCCACCAAAGCGTCAAGTTTTATGGATGTGTGCTGCGACACGATTGCGCTTTGAGGAAAGCAGCAATCACGGGACTTTCGACACCGCTATCGGTCAGGCCGCATTGCTCATTCAAGACAGCGACCTTCAAGCAATCGCCTTCTTCACTACCACGCCGCGAACACCTGTGATTCG
>CAZILR010001264.1:0-1564 GCA_964539995.1 uncultured Planctomyces sp. | reverse complement strand
GTCGGGTATCGCAACCAGTACGACATGGCGTTCAACGCGGACGGCGAGTTGTTCGCGTATGACTCGGACATGGAGTGGGATTTCGGTTCGCCGTGGTATCGGCCGACGCGCGTGAATCACGTCACCAGCGGCAGCGACTTCGGTTGGCGGAGCGGCACCAGCAATCCGCCGTCGTATTACATCGACACTCTGCCGCCGATGATCGACATCGGCCCCGGCTCGCCCGTCGGCGTCGAGTTCGGTTACGGCACCAAGTTCCCCGCCAAGTATCAGAAGGCGCTCTACATCTGCGATTGGACCTTCGGCACGATGTACGCCCTCCACATCGAGCCGTCCGGCTCCAGCTACAAAGCGACGAAGGAAGAGTTCGTCTCGCGCACGCCGCTGCCGCTGACCGACTGCACCGTCGGGAAGGACGGAGCCTTGTACTTCACCATCGGCGGCCGAGGCGCTCAGTCCGAGTTGTTCCGAGTCACTTACGTCGGCAAGGATCAGACTGACCAAGTTGAATATCGGGAGTCCTACCGTCTCACTAGCTCCGTCGATCTCGATCACAATCCGGCATTCGTCGATCTCGATCCTGAAAGCGTACCCGCGCACCAACGCATGACATTGATTCGACATCAGGTTGAAAAATTCCACGATGGGTTAAACGATCCCCTCAAGGCGATTCAGTTTTTGATGCCACGATTGGGACAACAGGATCGGCGTGTCCGTTATGCGGCGCGAGTGGCGTTGGAGCAAATTTCTACAGACCTTTGGGAATCCCAGATTCTCCAGGAGAAACTGTTGGAGTCTTTGGTAGGACCGAAGTTCGCAAAGGACGCGATCGTCACCGGCTGCGTTGGATTGGCTCGACAGGCTGAGCCAAACATGAAAGGGCAGATTCTCGATCGACTCAATAAGCTCAACTTCGCAGAACTCACGGAGTCGCAGCAACTCGATTTACTCCGTGCCAACCAACTCGTGTTGATCCGGCTGGGCAATCCCGACAAGGAGACGTGTGCCGCGCTGGCGAAGAAGTTTGACGATCTGTTCCCTCAGAAGTCGGACTTCGTCAACCGCGAGCTGTCGATCCTGATGATTCACTTCCAGTCGCCGGGAGCCATCAAAAAATTGGTGCCGGTACTGGCTCAGGAGCGAGTCGCGTCGCAGGAGCCGATCGGCGAGTTGCTCAGCCGCAACAAAGGCTACGGCGGCACAATCGCCGCGATGCTCGCCAACCAGCCCGACCAGATGCAGTACCACTACGCCTTCCACCTGCGCAACCTGAAGACCGGCTGGACGCTCGACGACCGCAAGACGTACTTCGCCTGGTTCGAGAAAGCTCGCACCTGGACCGGCGGAGCCAGCTATCAAAAATTCCTGACCAACATCGACAAAGACGCCTTCGCCAACTGCACCGACGCCGAACGCCTCGCCATCGAAGCCCTCGGCGTCCGCAAACCCTACGTCATCCCCGAACTCCCCAAGCCGCGCGGCCCCGGCAAGGAATACTCAGTTGCCGACGTCATCGCGCTCGCAGGCGACGGCCTGAAAGCCCGCGATTTCAAGAACGGAGCCA
>CAZILR010001263.1:0-1568 GCA_964539995.1 uncultured Planctomyces sp. | reverse complement strand
AGCGCAGCGCCGGCCCACCAAATTTCGATCACCGCGGTGGGCCGGCGCTGCGCTGGTCCCACCCTATGCATCCACAATTTGAAGATTTTCCTACCGAGATGTTTCGTGAGATCACTCTTGGGAAACCGAATCGCGGCTCGTTACGATGGTCGTATCCAGGAGGCCAAGCCATGAGCCAATTCGGCGAAAACGAACCCGATGTTGCCGTGATGGAACCGCAGGTCATCGTGCGTCCGAAGCCGGCAAGCCCCGATCCAGAAACGAAGCGGAAGAAGCAGCCGCCCTACGCGGTCATCCTGCACAACGACGATTTGCATACGTTTCAGTACGTCATTGATCTGCTCATGAAAATCTTCGCGTACTCGCTGGAAAAGGCCTTCGTGTTGACCAACCAAGTCCACACGCAGGGGAAGAGCATCGTCTGGTCGGGGACGCTGGAGTTGGCCGAACTCAAACGCGACCAGGTTCGCGGCTTCGGCCCCGATCTTTTCGCGATGCAAAAAGTGGAATTCCCGCTGGGTGTGACGATCGAACCGCTGCCGGAGTGACACCGTTCGATGCCGACTCGCCGAGACATGCTGCTGGCGATCCTCGCCACATCGCTGGGACAAACGGTGCTCGCGCAGTCGAAGGGGAAGACTCTCGTCACGCCGACGACGCAGTTGGCGATTGATCGCGGACTCGCGTGGCTGGCGGCCAAACAACGCGAAGATGGATCGTTTGGCTCCGGTGGTGGCTTCGGTCGCAATGTCGCCGTGACCGCGCTCGGCGGGATCGCGCTGCTGTCGTCCGGAAGCACCCCAGGACGCGGGCTGTATGGCTCGAACGTGAACCGCGCGGTGGATTTCGTCCTGTCGGTCGCGAAACCAAACGGTTTTCTGCACGTCAAAGAACAAGAGTCCTACGGGCCGATGTACGGCCACGGGTTCGCGACGCTGTTTCTCGCCGAAACCTACGGCATGTCGCGCCGAGTGGACGTGCGCGAGAAGCTCGATCGTGCCGTGCGGTTGATCGTCCAGTCGCAAAACAACGAAGGTGGCTGGCGGTATCAACCCGATGGAAAAGACGCGGATATCTCGGCGACGGTCTGCCAGATCATGGCGTTGCGAGCTGCTCGCAATGCGGGACTGAACGTCCCAAAGGAGACGGTCGATCGCTGTACCGAGTACGTCAAGAAGTGTCAGAACTCCGACGGCGGATTCCGCTATCAACTCGTCCGTCGTGGCGAGAGCGCGTTTCCGCGTTCGGCGGCCGGGATCGTCGCCTTGCATTCCGCCGGACAGTACGAAGGGAAAGAGATCGAGCGCGGACTGGGCTACCTGCGCCGGTTTGCTCCGCAGGGGCAGATGGCTCGGTATGAGGGACATTTTTTCTACGGACACTATTATGCCGCTCAGGCGATGTGGCGTGCGGGCGGCGAAGCGTGGGACGACTGGTATCCCGCGATCCGTGACACGCTGCTCCGTGATCAACTTCCCGACGGAGCCTGGACCGACTCGACCGTCTGCATCGAGTACGGCACCGCAATGGCCCTGATCATTTTGCAGATGCCAAACAACTACCTGCCG
>CAZILR010001262.1:0-1570 GCA_964539995.1 uncultured Planctomyces sp. | reverse complement strand
CGTCGCCGCGACTCGCTGAGGCTCTCGACCTCAGTCGAGAAGACGCTGCCACTCGCGGCCGATACGGACTGAATCGGGCCTATCCCAACGAGCGTGACGGCAAGACGTTTCTGGACCAGGTCCTGTTGGCCCGCCGAGCGATCGAAGCGGGTGCTCGCTGTGTCACGCTCGCCTTCTGCCGGTATCCGTTCGGGCGGATGCTCAAAGGGGACTACAACTGGGACTGGCACAAGGACATCTTCAACGAAGCTCGCGGAGCCTTGCCGCTGCTCGATCTGGGTCTGTCGGCGTTGATCGAAGACCTCGACGAGCGCGGCCTATTGGACGACATCGCCGTCGTCGTCTGGGGCGAGTTCGGCCGCACTCCGAAGATCAACCAGAATGCCGGCCGCGATCATTGGCCGCGAGTTTGCAGCGCGCTCGTGGCCGGCGGCGGAATGCGTCACGGTCAAGTGATCGGCTCAACCACACGCTGGGGCGAGGAGCCGCTGACTCGCCCGGTTCACTTCCGCGACGTCTTCGCTTCGCTGTATCAGCGGCTCGGCATCGACGTGGCAACGACGCAATTCACCGACCGTGCCGGACGCCCGCAATACCTCGTCGGCGATCACCGACCGCTGCCGGAACTGATTGGCTGATGCGATTTCAAAACGGTAGCCACGTTCGCCAGAACGTGGGCGAATCGGCAAAGCACCCACGTTCTGGCGAACGTGGCTACGACGGACCTGAGTTCCCATGACCAGTCGATTGTTGAAAATGTTCTTGATCCTGTTGACCGCGAGCAGCCCGGCAATTGCGGATGAGGCGTTCCCGGCGCATCGCATCGTCGGCAATGTTTACTACGTTGGCTCGAAGGCGCTGGCGATTTACCTGATCGAGACGCCCGAAGGGCACATCCTGATCAACAGCGGATTTGAGGAAACCGTTCCGTTGATTCGCGCCTCGGTCGAGTCGCTCGGCTTCAAGATGCGCGACGTCAAAATCATTCTGGAAAGTCACGCCCATTCCGATCACGTTGCCGGTCATGCGTTGTTGAAGGAGCTGACGGGGGCCAAAGTCCTCGTCATGCGCGGCGACGACAACGTCATCGCCTCTGGCGGAGTCGGCCAGTACTTCTATCCCAATGACCGTTGGCCAGTCTGCGAGGTAGATCGAATCTTGAAAGACCGCGAGGAAGTCAAACTGGGAGGCACAACTCTGGTCGCTCGACTGACTCCCGGCCACACGCGAGGCTGCACGACTTGGACGTGGAAAACGATGGACGGGGGCAAAAATTACAACGTCGTCGTCATCGGCAGCCCCAACGTTAATCCCGGCTACCGGCTGGTCGATAACCAGGACTACCCGCAGATCGCGGAGGACTTCACGAAGACATTCGAGGTTTTGAAGTCGCTTCCGTGCGACATTTTTCTCGGAGCACACGGCGAGTATTACGGCATGCTCGCCAAACACGAACGCTTGAAGACAGCCGACAAGAATCCGTTCCTCGACCCAGAGGGCTATCGAGCCTACGTCGATTTGAAAGAAAAGGCGTTCCGCAAAACGCTCGCAGAGCAAGCTGAGAAGAAGT
>CAZILR010001261.1:0-1572 GCA_964539995.1 uncultured Planctomyces sp. | reverse complement strand
TTCATCATGTCACAAGCCAACGTCCGTTCGCTCGACGCGATGCGAGCCTTTCGAGTCCGTCTGCTGGAGTTCGTGGACGTCGCGATGGATGTCACCGCCTCGTTGCAACAGCAGACGCTCAGCTTCCTTGATTGGCTCGAACACGACCGGCCGAACTTTTGGAAGCAGTACATGCTCCGCAGTTTCGACGTGATTGCGCAGGCACGTTCCGATTTGGAACGGTGCAAGCTGCGCACCGCCGGGGACCATCGTCCCACCTGCTACGAGGAGAAACTGGCACTAGAAGCCGCCAAGAAACGGCTGGAGATGGCCCAAGAAAAAGTCGAAGCGGTCGCTCGCTGGTGCTCGTTCGTGCGGCACGAGATCGACGAGTTCGACGGCCGTCGAGGCGGCTTGCAACGCTACATCGAAACGGACCTCGCGAAGACCATCGCCGTCCTCGAACGGATGATCGTCGCCATCGAAGCCTACGCCGAAATCGAATCCGCCGCCGAAGAACCCGCCGCACCACCACCGCCGCAATAGGCGAGCCGAGTTGCGTCAGCCCTCGGCCCCGAACAACATCCCGAAAACGTCCGGGGGCTGACGCTCCCCGGCTCGCCAACCGATCGTGAGTCATCACCATGCGCATCTCCGATCTCTCCGTCGATAGCACCAAGCTCTACAAGGCCCACGTCGAGTTGATCCAGGCGTGGGAGCTGACCAAGGAGCATTGGAAAGACGACAACGCTCAGAATTTCGAGGACAACCACCTCGCGCCGCTCGACCCGCTGATCAAGATGCTGCTCGACGCGACCAACCGGTTGAACGAAGTGTTTGCCCGCGTCGAACGGGACTTGGCCTCGCCGGGACAGGATTGACATTTTTGGTGCGGGCGTCCCGCCTGCATCAGGGCCGAATTGGCAGAATCCGATCGGGTGCAGGCGAGACGCCCGCACCACAACTTGGCTACGATGCTTCGCCGTCTACGAACCCTTCACCGCTGGAGATTGTCATGCCGCAATTCACTCGACGAGATTTCCTGTCCACCGCCACGAGTGTCGCCGCCGTCGGTTCGGCCGCAATGCTGATGGCTCAGGAGAAACCCCAACAAAAGCAGCTCTTGCAGGCGGCTCCGAAGAAAGAAGGCACCGTGAATCAGAATGACTTGGCGATTTGCGACACGCATCAGCACTTGTGGGATTTGACGAAGTTCAAACTGCCGTGGCTGAAAGGAGATGGTGTCGAGTCGCTCAGACACAGCTTCCTGATGTCCGACTATTTGAAGCTGCTCGGCCCGCACAAAGTCACGAAGACGGTCTACATGGAAGTCAACGTGGCCGAGGAACAGCAGACGGCCGAGGCGGAATACGTCCTCGATCTGTGCGGCAAGAAGGACAATCCGATGTGCGGCGCGATCATCGGCGGCTCGCCGCAGTCGGCCAACTTCGCCAAGTACATGGAGCCATTCGCGACCAACAACCGCATCAACGGAGTGCGCACCGTATTGCACGATCCCGATCGCCCGAAGGGGATGTGTCTCGAAAAGACGTTCGTGGACAACGTCAAACGGCTCGGCGACATGGGCAAGAG
>CAZILR010001260.1:0-1575 GCA_964539995.1 uncultured Planctomyces sp. | reverse complement strand
CTCCGCGACAGGAAGGCCGAACGTCAATCGAATCTCGGTTATTTTCAAGCTCCACGTTTCTCGGAGCGCTCGGCAATCCTGTCGCGGAGCGACAGGGCTACATTAACGAGTCTCCGCTTCCGGAATCTCGATCGCCACGAACGCGCACAGGCCGAAGCCTTTGGTCTTCATGGAGGCTGGCCGCGTGCCGTCGGGAGCATGGCCGTTGAGGTTCGCGAACAACGTACGGCCGTCAGCGCTGAGCTTCACGCCGTAGGTGCCGCCGGGGACGTAGCCGCATTCTTGTTCGAGCGTGTCGGCCAGAAAGGCCAGCACTTTTTGACGCCTTGTTGCGATCTCGTACTGGATGACCGGCGTTCCCTCCTTGAAGGCTTGGCCGTGAGCTCCCGGCAAGTAGTACACGAACCGCTGGTCCGGCGAGAGCACGCAGACGGCGGTGTACATGCCGGTCAGCCAGTTCGGGCCAAGCATTTCCAACTCATCACGACCGACGTGATAGCGGAACAGTTGATTCGTCTGATGCGTGATGCCGTAGACGAAGCCCTCTTTCGATTCGATGGTCGAGGCCCGCATCCCGTGACTCTTCTCAAACGACGATTTCTTCGGGGTGAGTTGCTTCGTGCGAGCGTCGTACAGTGACAGGCTGGTCTCGCCGTTGAACAGGATCGAACCGTCAGCCAGCAGAGCGAAGTTGCGGTTGAAGCCCAGCGAGCCATCGGCTCCCTGAAAGACCGGCTGCTTGGTCGTGAGGTTCAGACCCCACAGAGCGTTCCCTTCGCCCGCTTCGAGGTTGCACCACCAGATGTTCCGCTTGTCATCGACCAGTGACGTGGCGGTGCATCGTTTCGGCGGCAGGTTGGCAAAGACCGACGCTTTGCCAGTCTTCGGGTCGTACTGATAAATCTGAGCACCCGGCAGCGCGTCGCTCCACTTGTACTCCGGCTTCTTCGCGCGGTTGCCGTCGTTGAGTGTGCCGCAAAACAAAATCGTCCCGTTTGGCCCTTCGTCGATCTTCGCATGAATCTTGGACCACGCGGGCTGTCCCGGTTCGCGAGGCACGATCGCGTTGACGTCCGCGACTTGCGTCAGCGTTTTGGCTTTGGGATCCCAGCAGTAGATGAAGCACCGCGCGTCGCCGCCGACGTCATTCCCGTGATCGCCGATGCCACAATACACGCGACCGTCGCGAGCCAAGCAGATGTCGCCCCACGACGACCACAGCCGTCGCGAGATCGCGTCCGGTCCCAAGTCTTGATGAAACGCCAAGTCCACCGTCGGAGCCGCTTCGGCCATGACGAACTCGGCCGCTCCGTCCTTTTGACGAGCAGCCACAACCGAGTCGGGGACTTGCAGGAACTTCTCCGAACGCAGCGTCACGGTGCCGTTCTTCGCGCCGCGCAGTTCCGGTGGCCAGGATTGTTCGTCGGCGACGAGTGCCTTGTGAAACACTGCCAACAGCAAGGCTGCCAGAACGATCGACTTACACATGTTGAAACCTCGCAGTCTCATGGAAGAGCGGAGAGACACAGAAGTCACCCCGAACAAACTAACCCGAAGCGCCCGCCAGGGCGGGCG
>CAZILR010001259.1:0-1577 GCA_964539995.1 uncultured Planctomyces sp. | reverse complement strand
TCAACAACAAACTGGCCGGCAACGTGGTCGATATTTGCCCGGTCGGAGCGTTGTGCTCGAAGGATTTCCTCTACAAGCAACGAGTCTGGTGGCTGAAGTCCGCAGACAGCGTCTGCCCCGATTGCTCGGCCGGTTGCAGCATCAACGTCGACCAGAACAACGAGACCGTCTTCCGCCTGAAGCCGCGCAGCAATCCGCAGGCTCAGGGAGACTTCATGTGCGACGACGGCCGCTTCGGTTGGAAGTACATCCACTCCGACCAACGCCTCAAGCGGCCAGAGATGTCGCAAGGCGACCGCCGGGCCGCCGTCGATTGGGACACCGCATTGACTGCGACTCGCAACGCTCTCAAAGACGCTGCGACGAAGAATCCGAAAGCCGTCGCCGCCGTGCTCTCGCCGTGGATGACGGTCGAAGAGGCGTACTTGCTGGCGAAGCATCTCAAATCCCTCAGTTCCGACGTTCGCTTGGCGCTCGGCCCGGTGCGTGTTGAAGGCCAAGACGACCACTATCCGAAAGACGTCCGAGGCAACGCGACCGACAAACCGAAATTCACAATCCGCGCCGAGAAGTGCCCGAACCGCCGAGGCGTCGAAGCGGTGCTGCAACACTTCCAAGGCTCGATCATCGGTATCGGCGATATCTTGGGTGATGCGGCCGAAGGCCGAATCGACACACTCTATTTCGTCGGTGGAGATCCACGCGGTGGACTCGATGAATCACACGCCGTCGCGTTGGCAAAAGTCAAAACGCTGATCGTGCAAGACATCCTGCCGTCTCCGGTCTCGGCGCGAGCCCACATCGTTCTGGCAGGCGGTTCCTTCGCAGAGCGTGATGGGACGTTTGTAAATCACGCGGGGCTGGCCCAAGCGATCAAACGCTCGATCCGTTCGCCAGAAGACGCACGACCTGATGGCCGCATTCTGTGGGACTTGTCCGGCCGCAAGGGACTGTTCAATGCGGCTGTACTTCGCGGTGAAATTGGCCGTGAGATTCCTGCACTCCAGGCGTTGGCGGACGAGTTGAGTTGTACTGGTGTCAAATTGAGCTAGTTGGCTTCTAGGGTTGATGGATCAGAAAGTGTCATCCACGATGAGTTCGATCAGTTTTGTTCCGCTGTTGGCAGAGGGTGGCTCGGACGCCATTTCCAATGCGATTTATTGGGTTGCTGAAAGCATTCTTCTGGGGTGGTTTGGTATTCCGCTTCAGACGGGGATCGCGTTGATTCTGATTGCGGCGACGGCGGCGGGGATTCCTGGCGCGTGCTCGTATGCGATTTGGCTCGAACGAAAACTGGCGGCCTGGATTCAGGACCGAGTCGGACCGAACCGAGTCGGCTGGGCAGGACTGCTGCAGCCGATTGCTGACGGAGCGAAGTTCCTGCTCAAAGAGGACATCATCCCGGCGCATGTGGACAAATTCTTGTTCGTCATCGCACCGACGATCTCGGTCTTCACGACGATGCTGGCGTTGGCCGTCGTGCCGCTGGGGCCGACGACGCCGGGTGACGGCTTCAGCTTCATCATCGCGCCGAAGCTGGATATCGGGATCGTGTTTTTGTTCTCGGTGACGAGCCT
>CAZILR010001258.1:0-1580 GCA_964539995.1 uncultured Planctomyces sp. | reverse complement strand
GAGCAGCGTCCACCACACGGACATTCGAGGCCGCTCTGCCGCCAGCCACGCACGAGACAACGTGTCGGTCGCCGCGGCGAGCAACAGGCACCACAACGGCCCGGTCTCAAACACATAGTGCCAGTTGAACATCCCGACGAACCAATACGGCACATGCGCCGCGAACAGCGACACGATTGCCGCGAGGATCAGCCACCAGCGACGGTCGCGGCTAGATCCTGTCAGTGCGAAAATGATGAGCCCGGCCAATAACGGTACAAGCCCGACGGTCCATTGCCATGATGCGATCAATCGGTACTTCGTGTTTTCGACGGCCAATGAGGGAGTCAAATTGACGGCCCAGCGGTCGTAGTGGTCGAGCACTCGCGGGCCGAGGTGATGTTCGCCTCGCACGGCGTTGTTGAATCCATAAACATGCCGAGGCGTGTAGATGTCGTTGAAGAGTTGATACGGCGACGTCATCACGCTTCCGGTGATCGCGTGGTTGTGAATCGCCAGTACGAGGAAACCGGCGACTAGAGGCAAAGACATCGCGAGCAACGGCGGCCACACGAGCCTGAAGCGCGAGCGAGGGATTTCCGCCGCGCTCGGCGCGGGTCTCCCGACCCCGCCGCCGAGTGGACCGCAGGTCTCTTTCGCCGCGTCCGGCACGTTCGGGAGACCTTCGGTCGGCGCAGCGGCGGGGTCGGGAGACCCGCGCCGAGCGCGAATGCACAGCGTCGCAACGAACACGATTCCAAACGGCAGCCCGAATCCCGCCGCCGTCATCGGCCGGCAGAGCATCGCCCAACTCAGTCCGATGCTGGCCAACGCGGCGTCGCGAACAAAGCCGCGACGCAACCATCTCAAAAACGACCATGCGAAGAAGAACAATCCCAGCAGCGTCGGATGATGAGCCAACACCAAATTTCCAAACAAAGCCATCCCCGGTGATAACGCAGTCAGCATTCCAGCGACAAAGCCGGTACCGTTGTTCGACAACTCGCGACCGATGCCAAACACAAGCACCGCCGTCAGCATTCCCGCGAGCAAATGTCCTAGAAGCGGACCGTCGAACCACAACCACGGCGCGACGAA
Organism: uncultured Planctomyces sp.; assembly: GCA_964539995.1. Taxonomy (GTDB): domain Bacteria; phylum Planctomycetota; class Planctomycetia; order Planctomycetales; family Planctomycetaceae; genus SXKJ01. Next base: position 503 of record CAZILR010001258.1, on the reverse strand, counting down.
CAACCCAGTCCCCGGAAAGTAACGACTTGCAAAGCGGCCTTCGTTGACGACGTGCATTTGATCAAACAGCCGCGCCGCCGTCGCATGGCTGGGATACGACAGGTGTCCTCCGAGAAACGTCTTGGCTTGGAAGAGATAGCTGTATTCGTCGTGGTACGCCGGAGGCAGGTCATTGAATTCGTATTGTCCGTGGTCTCCCAACGGACAGTTGTTGACGCTTCCAAAGACTCCGAGCGAAGTCAAGACGATGATCAGGAGAGCGAGGGCCGTCCATTTGGGACGCATCGTGCGTTGGCGAATGCTCCAAGGAGGAAAGCGCTGGTCGAGCGCCTTCTCTGAGTTTTGATCATCGGTCGTTCTCTCACATGGTTGACGATTCCACCAAACTTTGAGGCTCTGCCAGCGTTGACTCGTCGGCGACCAAAACGGACGGCGCACGAACCAGAAGTACGGCAGCAATACGATCAACAGCAGGGGCAGCGTCGTATCGACATTGCCCGCGC
>CAZILR010001257.1:0-1581 GCA_964539995.1 uncultured Planctomyces sp. | reverse complement strand
GCAGCAGTTCAAAACGCAGATGACCGCGATCGGCTGCGGAATGCTGATGCTGACGCTGTTTCTGATGCTGGCGTTGCTCGGCCTGGGCGCTCTGCTGGAATCTCGTGACCGAGCCGTCCGCGACGCGGAAGCGGCGGGACTGTTGCTCAAAGAGTCCGACTTTGAATCACACGCGGCGGTGCTGAAGCCTACGGCGGAGGCTCGGCTCGATCAGATGGCCGAGCGATTGAAGGACGAGCCGAAGTCGGCGTATCTCGAACCGTCGAACGATCCGCCGAATTCGGAGCTCGATCAACGCCGCCGCGCCAAGATCGTCGAACGTTTGGCGAATCTTGGCGTAGAGGCCGCCGATCATCGCACGTCGCTCGCGGCGACGAGGAGCACCGGCTGGGACACGTTGATGCGAATTCTTCGTCTAGCTTGGATGGCTCCGCTGGTGGTCTTCCTCGTGTTGCAGGGATTGATTCTGGTGGCAAAGCCGACCTCACCAAGAAAGCCGTGACTCGAAAGCCTCGTCTTCATGGACCGACCGCTGGGACCACTGCCGAATTGGAAACTCCGCTGGATCGTGTTCGGCGTGTTGGCGCTTCCGGCATTGTTAGCTCCACTTTCGGCTTGGTTCTGGAAGCTGTTATCGGTGGCAATCGTCGCCGCACTTGTCGGCTCGGCCCGCGAGTCGCGTGTGTCCGGCACGGATTTGATGACTCAGTTGTTCATCGCGTTCATTCCAAAGAAACCCGAACGCTGCAAGTTGAAGTTCATCGTGCTGGTTGAAGCAGAGAACCGAAGGGGGATCGGTGCCGTCGATTGGATGTTCTTCCTGGGCTTCAATTGGGTCATGGACCGGATCATGCAATGGATCTGGCCTTGGATGGCTGGCGAGCTGGAACTGTGGGTCGTGACCGCTCGCGACAAAAAGATGCTGGCCTGGCGAGGCAATGGCGATGATGCGTTCCAAGCCAACCTCGCCACGCTGACCTCGGCGACGGGAGCCACCGTGAGAAGGCAGTGATCGAGTCTTGCCCGCTCTAACCCCTAGTCCCCAACCCCTCTCTCTTTACTTCAGCAAGTCGTCTGGCGTTAGCTTCAACAACGAGTACGGGTGCATCACGAGCGTGTAGACGCTGCCGTCGCGAGCCTCGCAGACCCCCATCGTGACGTACTTGGTCGTGAACGTGCCATCCGCAAGTTTGCCGAAGCCAGCATGAAACGGCAGGTCCTTGCCGCTGGCGTCTTTGAACTCGGTGAAGTCCGGGTTGCGAACCGCGATCGGTCCCAAGTCGCGCGGAGCCGCATCGCCGGGGCGATAGCGCACGAGATGCTGTTGCTGAATGCCGTTGACGGCGTGCGTCACCGACGCCCAAGCCACCCCGCTGGGACCGACGCACATCCCCCGACAATCGAAGTTCTTGGCATCCTTGATCAGCGTGCCGAGCGACTTGCCGGCCAGCGTGTCGCCAGGTGCCGTGAGGTCGTAGCGATAGAGTTGATTGGTGCTCATCGGCAACGAGTACAGCGTCTTGCCATCGGGCGAGATGTCCCAATTGATCGCGTGAGACTCTGGATCGGCGAGATGACTCT
>CAZILR010001256.1:0-1586 GCA_964539995.1 uncultured Planctomyces sp. | reverse complement strand
GCCAGCAGTTCATTCAGCACTCGTCCGCCCGGATTGACCTTGAAGGGGCGGCCGTCGGGGGAAACGAAATGCTTGTCGAGCGGAATGCCGAGGACGTGGTAGAGCGTGGCGGCGAGGTCTTCGATTTCGATGGGCTTGCCGACCGGCTGCTCGGCGTATTGGTTGCTGGCACCGATCACTTGGCCAGTCTTGAATCCGCCGCCGCCGATGGTGAAGACGGTTGAGCCGACCCAGTGGTCTCGGCCGGCGGCGGAGTTGATCTTCGGAGTGCGGCCGAAGTCACCCAGCCAGAAGACGACCGTGTTATCCATCATGCCGAGCCGGTCGAGATCATCCAGCAGCGCCGAGTAACCTGTGTCGGTCTGCGGAAGAAGAGTCTGTTTCAGCGATGCGAAGTTGTTCGCGTGCGTGTCCCAACTGGCGAACGAGACGTTGACCAAGCGGACTCCCGATTGCACGAGCCGTCTTGCGAGCAGACACGACTGGCCGAAACGATGGCGGCCGTACTTGTCGCGCAGCTTCGGGTCTTCTTGCGAAAGGTCGAACGCCTTCTTCGCGGCAGGCGACGTGACGATGCTGAAGGCTTTCTCGTAGAAGGCGTCCATCGCGCCGACGTCGTTGGCATTTTTCTCGACGGTGCGCTGCCATGAATCGAATCGGCTGAGCATTCGCTGCCGCCGAGTGAATCGTCCGGCGCTCATGCCGCCCGGCAGTGTGATGCCGTCGATGTTGAACGTGCCGCCGTTTGGGTCGTCGTTGATGATGAATGGATTGTGCTCGCTGCCGAGATAGCCCGCCTGGCCGCCGGCGTTCATCTTGTCCACCCACGGGCCGAGCTGGACGTACGGCGGCATTCCTTTGCGATAGCCGAGTTCTTGCGCGACGACCGAGCCGTAGCTCGGATACACGGTGCTCGGCGAGAACCGCCAGCCGCTGAGCATGTAGGCATCGGCGATGCCGTGTCCGCCGTTGTACGAGTAGCCGTTCCGAATCACCGTGAACTTGTCGAGGCTTTTGGCCATGAGCGGCAGGTGCTCGACGAACTTCACCCCGGGGATCGTTGTGTCGATGACGCCGAACTCGCCGCGAATCTCAGCGGGAGCATCAGGCTTCGGATCGAACGAGTCGATGTGGCTCGGCCCGCCCTGCATCCAAAGCAGAATGACGCTGAGGTCGTCTCGCGTCTTGGTTGCAGCAGCGGGATTGGCTTTCGCCTCGGCTTGCAGGCGGAGCAGCGTCGGCAGCGACAAACTGGCAAAGCCGAGTCCGCCGACGCGGAGCAGTTGGCGGCGTGAGACGCCTTCGCAATTCGGGCTGGAACCGTGATCGAACTCAAACATGGGTGGGCCTCGTGGGAGGAAAATCGTTTGAGCGGGCGGGAAGGTGGGACAAGCCGAGGGGTGGCTCGTATCGGCACACTTTGATTATCGCACCGAGCCACCGCAACTCACAAGCAAGGTTTCTCGGACTCGGCAGACTTCGACAAGCCGTAGCGGTTGTGCCGATTTTCGAGGGCGAGTTGTTCGGCGTCACGTCGTTGAGATACGCTGACGCGGCAATGTAGCCTTCATCGCTCCGCGTGAAGT
>CAZILR010001255.1:0-1588 GCA_964539995.1 uncultured Planctomyces sp. | reverse complement strand
AGATCATCACGATCGTCGCGGCATCGTCGAGCGTCTTCTCGTCCGTCGGCCAACCTTTGAAGTGCGTCTCGACGGTGACTTTGCCCTTCGTGCTCGGCGACGTGTCAAGCAGATGCTTCAGCAGGATCACGCTCTTTTCATACTCGTGCGTGTGCTTGCCGTGACCGGTGATTGGACCAGCGATGAGCACGATCTTCTTCGGAGCACCCGGTTCAGCAGCCTTTAGCTCACCTGACGCCAGCAACAAACAAGTCGCAACCAACCAACAGCATCGCATCTGCAAGACCCCCACGTTGAACGGACGGCATCAAGGTAACGCGACTCGTCCTGGAGCGGAATTCGGGACCGCCCGAACGTTGTCAGGTCTCGGCCATTGGTCGGGCAGCGGGCTGGGCGATCCAATCTTCCAGCCACTCTGCGAGTGCGGTGGCCTCGATCCCATTGGGAGTGCAAAGCACGGTTCGATGTCCTGGTTGCTCGTCGTCGTTCTTGAAGGCGAGGCGAACCACAAAGTCGGGTGAGAGTCCGAGTTCGTCCGCGTTGGCCGGTTGATCGGCAAGCTCGACTGCCGACAACCGTCCTTTCGGCAACGAGAAGGCTGGCGTGTCATTCGATTCCGGCCAAGTGACCGTTGCCGTGGCGTCATCCAAGATCAGGACTGGGCGTTCTCGGAGAACCAACGATCGCGTGTGCAAATAGGTGCCTACGCTGATTCCGATCAACCCACACCATGTCACCGCGAGGCCGAAGAGATTCTCTTCCCAGCCGCAAAGCACAATGGTGAACGTCGAGGCGAAACTGAGTCCGCCGGCGATGATCAGCATCACCACGAAGGGCTGTCCGTTGGTCGTCGTCACGAGCCAATGACGACCGTCGCGGCGGATGGGAACCGCTTGGAGTCCCAGGATTCGGCGACGCACCCAATTCCAACCGCCAAGCATCACCGCGTTGAACGGGACGACGAACAATCCCATCAGCAACGGCAATCCGCTCAGAGTGCGGTCCAACGCCGAATCACTCGGTTCGTTCGGGTTGTAAAACACCTCGACAGGCTTCCCGACGACGAATCGCTCGGCAAGCGATGGCAGTTCCTGCCGAGGGTTCGAAAAGTTCCCGACCGCAAAGGTCCGTCGATCTCCGGTGAATTCTCGGCCGTCCACCGAGTATCGAAATTGAACCTTCCATCTCACCGAACCGTCGGTTTCGGCGGGCTGGCTAGCGGTGATTTCGCCCGTGACGCTGGGATACGACTGAGCCGCGACATTCTTCGCCAGCAGCCAAACGGCGCATCCATCGACGAACAGAACCCCGATCGTCCAAAACGACAGCCAAAGCATGAGGAAAACGGACCCGACGCGATTTATCCATCGCGACAGTTTCAGGTGCAATCGGCGGAGTGGCCGCTGAGGATCGTTCATGGAGTCGCCAGCTCTTTCGCGACCAGTTCCGCTCGCCGCATCACGCGCAGCACGTTGCCGCTCATCAATTGATGAATCTGCGATGCCGAGTAGCCGCGATCGAGCAGCACCTGCGTGATGGCCGGGTACTTCGAGACGTCTTCCAATTGCTTCGGAGCATAGTAGATACC
>CAZILR010001254.1:0-1591 GCA_964539995.1 uncultured Planctomyces sp. | reverse complement strand
TCGATGATCGGCTGCTCCATGAGCCAGCGTTTGAACGACTTCACGAAGTCGTTCGGCTCAATGCGATCCTTGGCGGTTTCGAGCCGCACGATGTCAGCCTCAAACGCCTTCACGGCCGCGATGGCCGCATCACGTTCGGCGGTCAGTTTCTTCAACTCCGCCGCCGCGTTGTTTCGAGCCGCGTCTCGCAAGTCCAACTCGCCTTCGAGCCGCTCGACATCCTTCTGCAAGTCGTCGAACTTCTTTTTCAAATCGGCGAGCTTCTCTGGCTCCACTTGATCGCGCACACCCAAGTCGAAGTTCGCACGAGCCACATCACGAAACGCGCGCGTCGTGCGAACGTCTCGCATCTGCATGGTGTAGTCGTTGTCGAGCTTTTTGCGATTCGCCTCTTGCTCCGCGAGATTCGTCACCGTCTTAAGAAGCTGCTCGTCCTGGCCGTCTTTCGTCTTTCGCAATTCTTCCAGCTTCGCGAGGTACGCCTTGTCGAGCTTTGCGAGCGATTTGCTGCCGGAGCCGACTGCCACGCTCAGAAGCTCGGCCTTCTTGGCCTTTTCTTCCGCGACGATCTTGTCCGCCTCGATCTGGAAGAACTCGTGCTGGTAGGCACGCCACTCGTCGTGATGGTCGAAGTACATCATCAGCAGTGTCGCCAAAAACAGCACGATCATGCTGACGGCGAACCACCGGTGCATCTTGGGAAGCGGACGTAGATAGTCTTCGGTCGCTGGCATGTTGGCGAATCGCCCTTGAGTCTTTGGAGTGCGGCGATTCATCGCCGCTTTCGTTTGTCTTTATTTCGAAAGCAAGGAAAGCGGTGATGAATTCCCGCACTCCAAATGGTCACACGTTAAAGAACCACTCTGGTATCGCGATGAAGTACTTCAGATTGACGGCCCAGCGGAGCACCATCTTCAATGGCAAAGCCGCCATCATCAGCACCAAATTCGAGAACACCATGAACCGCAGGAAACCCATGCGGATGAAAAACTTCTTAAAAACGGTCATCGCCATCACCATCGGCAACACGCCCAAATACACGCCGATGGCGACAAATCCGACGAACTCGCGCAGCAGGATGTACGGAGCTTGCGTCCAAAAATCCGAACCGGCGGGAGCCATCGGAAGTGGTTGTCCGAGTCCATACCAGAAGTACTCGGACAGGTTGACGTTGTTCAGGGCTTCCAATTTATGGACATCCCAGTATTCGTAGATGCCGAAGACATTCCAGTTCGGGCCGCGTAAGAACGTCCCCAAAATGATCATCCCGACCCACAGCGGCAGGAAGCCGAACATGAAAGTGGTGATCGCGAACTTTCGCTCGTTGAACGTGTAGTAGCCGTTGCCGAGCTTGTTGAAGTCGATATACGGGATGGCCATCATCCCGCCGAGAATGACGCTGGGGAACACGACGCCCGCCAGCCACGGATCGTAATAAACCAGCATTTCCTGCAAGCCCAGGAAGTACCACGGGCCCTTGATCACGGGTTCCAGGCCGTCGTGAAGGCCCGGCGAAAAGCCCAGGGAGATCGCGCTCGTCACCACCGTCACGGCCACGAACGCCGACGCACGGGGCCACACGCCCCGGCGC
>CAZILR010001253.1:0-1591 GCA_964539995.1 uncultured Planctomyces sp. | reverse complement strand
CTCGGTCAGCATTGAAGCCGCCCAAATGGCGCGCGATGGCTCGGTCTACGCGATTCAGCCGCGCACCGGAAAAATCATCTTCCGGTTCGATGCGTCCACTCGCGGCATCAGTACGCCGCCAATTGTCGTCAATGGCAATGTCTACTGCGGTCATGCCGAGCAACTCTTCGACGATACGACGACACTCGGCGCAGTCTTCTCGTTCAAAGCCACGGGTGAGGGAGACATCACCAAGAAGAATCTACGCTGGCAGCTTCCCGAGAAAGCGGTGGGCAAGAGTGCTCCACTGCTGTTGGACGACCGCGTGTACTACCTGGAGGACGGCGGAGCCATGTTTGCCATCGACGCCGCCAAGGGGACGGTCCTCGGCAAGCTGAAGTTGGGCCGCGTCATCACCAGCAGCGCGGTCGCCGGCGATGGGAAAATTTATGTCAGCGAATACGGCTCGTTTTTGATCCTCGAACCGGACCTGACCGCGAAGGCCGATCCCAAATCCAGCAAGTGGAAGGGGCTGAAAGTCCTCAGCAAAGTTGACCTCGCCGGAGACGAGCTGTGGGGATCGCCGATCATTTCGCACGGCAAGATTTTCATTCCAACGCTGGCGAAGATGTACTGCATTGGACTCAAGGACTCGAAACCCTCGGCCGACCCGATTCCGCCCGTAGCAAAAGAGGACGACGCGAAGGCCGATCAAAAGGTGGCACAGGCTCAGGTTTCTCCGGTCGAGTTGCTCGTCAAACCGGGCGAGAAGGTGAAGCTCAACGTCAAGACGTTCAACGCGAAGGGCCAGCTCGTCACGACCGATGCGAAGGCCAAGTTCTCTGTGGAAGGTGCCGGCTCGGTCAGCGAGGACGGCGAATACACGGCTTCCGCCGGCACAGCTCATGTCTTCGCCAAGATCACCGCCGAAGTCGATGGCGTGAAGTCACCGATCTCTCGCGCGCGAGTCATCCCGGCGCTGCCGTGGTCGTTCGACATTTCGGACAAGCAAGTCCCCGTGACGTGGATCGGTGCTCGGTATCGCCACCAAGTTCGCGAGGCGGACGGCAACCCGGCACTCGTGAAAATCACGACCATCCCGAAAGGGACTCGCAGCCAGCTCTGGATGGGACAGACGAGCCTGCATGACTACACAATCCAGGCGGACTTCAAGACCTCAATTAAGGACGGCAAGATTCCCGACGTCGGCCTCATCAATCAGCGTTACTCGCTGGTGTTGATGGGGTCCTATCAGCAGTTACAGATCCGCTCGTGGGTGCCGCGGTTGGAACTGCGTTTTGCGAAGTCCATCAAGTTTGCCTGGGAAGGGAATAAGTGGTACACGCTCAAATTCCAATCCGAGAACAAAGACGACCGCGTCGTCCTGCGTGGCAAAGTCTGGCTAAAAGGGACGGACGAACCGAGCGACTGGACCATCGAAGCCGCCGATCTGACTCCCAACCGAATCGGCAGCCCCGGCCTGTTCGGCAACGCGAGCGACGCGGAAATCCTGATTGACAACATCGCGGTAAACGCGAACAAGTAACCCGAAGCGTCAGCGAGGGCGGGCGCTTCACTGATCCACAAAATGTTCGACTTCTGGAGCGTTCGC
>CAZILR010001252.1:0-1592 GCA_964539995.1 uncultured Planctomyces sp. | reverse complement strand
ATCGCTGCTGCCGCCGTGAAAGTCTGGGACATCGAGGAACTCGGTCACGCCTCGATAGCCGGCTCGGTCGGCGAGTTTCTTCAAGCCAGCCCCGTCTGCGCGAACGATGTGCGGATGGCAGTTGTAGTGCTCACCGGAAAGGAACAGCACCCATCGTCCATCGGGAGACCACGCTGGCGCGAAGTTGAACGGCTGCCCGGTCTGCACATGCACGCGCTGTGAACCGTCTGCATCGGCGAGGTAGACCTGATAGTTTTCGTGGTAGGAAATTCGTGAGCCATCGCGTGAGCTGCTGAAACCGTAGGCGAAGCCGTTCGAGTTTTTCGTCAGATCGACTTTGTTGCGTCCATCGCGATCCATGCGAAACGGCTGCGAGTTGCCGCCGATCAGCGCCGTGAATCCGAGCGTCTTCGGATCGTTCGGCCAGAAAAACAGCCCCGTGTTGTAGAAGCTGACTCGCTCCACCGCCGTGAGGTTCTCTGCCTTGCCGGTCGCGACATCGACAAGAAACGAGTCGTACAGCCAGCCCTCTGGGGTGAAGCGGAACGTCTTGTGTTCCTCTTCCCACTTGGCGTTCTCAAGGCTCTCCCAGGCGCGACCGACGATCGCCGTCTGGCCGTCTGACGACCAGCCCGCAAACTGAGTCCAGACTCCCGGCTCGTTGGCGAGTTCGGCGGCCAGCGGGCGTCGTTCCGATCCATCTGCCTTCACCAGCATCGCGCGGTTGGTGCTGACATTGGCGAGCCGTCCGCCCGGCAAGTCCGTGCGGTGTTCGTTGTAACCGATGAGCAGGCTCGGCCGAGTTGGTTCCGCTGCGGAAGCCGCACTGCAAAGACTCAATATCCAGAGGCCAAAGAGGACGCCGACGCGGACCCGCATGAAGCCTCTCCTGCAATTCACAACGCTCCGGAGTACTCAGCCTCCGCTACGCTCGCAGCAGTTCGCTGATCGGATCGCCGAACGGCAGGATCGGCATGGGGCGACCGCCGTAGTCTGGGAACGAGGCCGAGTCGTCGATGCCCAAGTGGCGATAGACCGTGGCCCACAGATCGTTCGGAGTGAGCGGCCGATCGGCGGGGTGCTCCCCTTTGGAATTGGTCGAGCCGACGATTTGTCCGGTTCGCATTCCGCCGCCAGCCATGATCAGCGACATCGCTTGCGGCCAGTGGTCCCGGCCGGGGTGCATGACTCCGGTTTGCGAGCCGATCGACTTTTCGATGCGCGGCGTGCGACCGAACTCGCCGGTCACGACGATCAACGTCTTCTTGTCGAGGCCACGTTGATAGACATCTTCGATCAGCGCGGTCACGGCTTGATCGTAGATCGGCAGGCGCACGTTGAGGTCGTCCCAGATGTGACAATTCACCGCGTGCGAGTCCCAGTTGTAGACCCCTTGTTTGAGGTGTGGGACGCCGGACTGATACGGGTTCTCCATGATCACGGTGACGAAGCTGACTCCCGCTTCGACCAGTCGCCGAGCCATCAACGCTCGTTGGCCCCAGCAGTGGCGGCCGTAGCGATCGCGCAGAGCGTCCGGCTCGCGAGACAAATCGAACGCCTTCTTCGCGGCGTCGCTCAGCAACATGCTGACC
>CAZILR010001251.1:0-1592 GCA_964539995.1 uncultured Planctomyces sp. | reverse complement strand
AGGCTCCTGAAATTTGAAATCTCAAATCATCCGTTCTCAAACTATTTTCTGCGGACCTCACACCATGCTCAATTACCGAAACTTCACCGTTCTCGCTGCGTCCATCGCTCTGACCGCTTCGCCGCTGTGGGCTGTTGACACCATCAACGTCAAGAGCACCGGCAAGCCGGTTCAAGGAGAAATCACGACCGCCAACAAAACGGAAGTGACAATCAAACCGCGCACGGGCGACCCGCAGAAAATTCCCGCCAACGACATCGCCAGCATCAAGTGGGACGGCGAACCGGCCAAGCTCTCGATCGCCAAAGGGGACGAGGAACGAGGCAACTACGAGAAGGCGCTCGACACTTACACCGAGGCTCACAAGGACGCGACTGGCAAGTTGAAGACGTATCTCGATTTCTTGATCGCTCGCACGATGGCCAAGCAGGCGCTCGATGACGAAACCAAGATCGACGACGCCATCAAGAAAGTGGAGGCCTATTTGAAAGCGAATGCCGACCACGTCGGCCACTACGAGTCTCAGAGTTTCCTCGGCCAGCTTTACGGCTCGAAGGGAGACTATGCGAAAGCGCAGACCGCGTTTGAAAACGTGGGCAAATCTCCGTGGAAGGATTATCAAATCGCGGCCAAGGTCGCTGTCGGCCGCATGCAACTCAAGCAAAACAACATCGACGGAGCGACCAAGACGTTCGGCGAAGCGGCCGCTGGAAACGCCGAGACAGATTCCGAGAAGGCTCGCCGCGCCGAGGCTCAGGTCGGCCAAGCGGCCTGCCTCGTCAAGCAGTCCAAGCATGACGACGCACTCAAGTTGATCGATGAGGTCATCAAAGCCACCTCGACCGATGAAGCCGCGACGATGGCCTTCGCCTACGTCTTGCAAGGGGACTGCTATCAGGCTCAGAACAAAGCGAAGGACGCTGCACTGGCCTACTTGCACGTCCCCGTGCTGTTCCCGAAAGAGAAGGCCGCGCACGCCGAGGCGCTGTATCACCTCGCCAAAATTTCCGGCACGATCGGACAACCAGACCGAGCCGCCGAAGCCAGGGATCAGTTACTGGAAGACTTCCCGAAAAGCGAATGGGCCAAGAAGCTGCAAGCCGAGAGCGGCGCAGCCGCTCCCGCTGATGCTGAGAAGGCCAAAGAGGAAAAGGCCAAAGAGTAGTGGCGCGGGCACTGTTGTCGGCTGCGGAACGAGCCTGACGTGGGGCACGTTTTCAACGTGCCCCACGAGAACCCCATGATCGCACTCATCGCTCACGACCAGAAGAAATCCGCGATGCTGGAGTTTGTCCGCACGCATGTGGACTTCTTCCGTCGCCAAGCCCTCGTCGCGACCGGCAACACGGGCAAGTTACTGGCCGAGCAACTCGGCCTGGACATCGAACGAGTCACTCATGGCCCCAACGGCGGCGACCTGATCATCGGCGGCCGAGTCGCCGAAGGACGCATCGAAGCGGTGCTTTTCTTCCGCGACCCGCTGACCGCTCAACCACACGAACCGGACGTCTCAGCCTTGATGCGTGTCTGCGACGTGCATTCGATCCCGCTGGCGACCAATCAGGCGACGGCCGAGGCGGTTGTCCGAATGT
>CAZILR010001250.1:0-1596 GCA_964539995.1 uncultured Planctomyces sp. | reverse complement strand
GATCCGCGAAACGTTAATCGCTACCGGATCGCCGGGACTGCGATATCGAGCGGAGTTGGATGGACTAGCTATCGAGTTGATCAACACTAACCCCACCTGGCTTGTCCCGGTGGAATAAGTCTTTTGCACTACTTGGCCAAGAGTAGTGCAAAAGCCCGTAAACCACCGAGGCAAGCTCGGTGGGGTGAAGACTGGGAATTATGACTGCAACACTGACCGACATTGTGACTGGCTTTAGTCGTACCGCCTTTGAAGCGTTCCTCGAATCGCGTGACGAACCCGATTGGATCGTCGATGCTCGGCGGAAGGCGTATGAGCAGTATCAAGATCACCTCGCTGTGCCGCTGGACCCGGAGGAATGGAAGCGGGTCGAGACACGCACGTTTCGTCCGGATCAGTTTCATGTCCGCTCTGAACCGTCCGAATCGGCGACGTTTGGGTCGTTGATGCAGGATCGGGCGGAGTTCGCCGGGATCGTGACTCACGTCGATGGGTACACAACGCGGGCGACGCTTGACGAGAAATACGCCAAGCAAGGTGTGCTGTTTGGCGACCTGGGCACGTTGCTAGTGGAACATCGCGAGAAGCTCGAACCGTACTTCGGCAAACGCGGCGTGCAGGCTCGGCGAGATCGATTTGCAAGTTGGCACGCGGCGTTTTGGACCGGTGGAACGGTGCTGTTCGTACCGCGAGGCGTGTCGATCAACGAGCCGCTCAACAGTTTGATCGGCTTGAGCGAGGCCGGGGCAGCAGAATTCAGCCACACGCTCGTCATCTTGGAAGACGGAGCGTCCGCGACACTACTGGAAGAGACTTCGTCGGCAACAGCGGATGCGGCGGGACTGCATGTCGGAGCGGTTGAACTCATCCTCGGCAAAGAGGCGAGACTGCGATACGTCCAATTGCAGAACTGGAACGACAAGACGTGGCACTTCGCGCATCAGGCGGGTCGAGTCGAATCGAACGGTATGTTGCAGTGGACGGTCGGCGGCCTCGGAGCCAAGCTAGCTCACATTCATCAGGACGTGCATCTCGACGGACGCGGAGCCGAGGCTGAGGTCAACGGCGTGACGTTCGCGACAAACCGGCAAGTCCTGTCGTACTACACGCAGCAATGGCACAACGCGCCGGATACTCGTAGCGATTTACTCTACAAAGACGTGATCCGCGACCGTGCTCGCGTCGTCTGGCGAGGCATGATTAAAGTCGCGCCGGAAGCTCAGAAGACGGACGGCTATCAGCGCAACGACGCGCTCATGCTGTCGGATGCCTGCCGAGTTGATGCGATCCCTGGATTGGAGATTGAAGCCGATGACGTGCGATGTACTCACGGCGCGACAGCCGGCCGTGTCGATCGCGAGCAGATTTTCTACTGCCAATCTCGCGGCTTGTCCGAGTTCGAGGCGATGCACGTCATCGTCCAAGGATTCCTGCAGATTGTTTCGGATCGAATCCCTGTCGAGTTGGTTCGTGAGACGCTGAACCAAGCCGTCGAGCGAAAACTGGGAATCGGTTAACCGTAGGGTGGGCCAACCATCGGGTGGCCCACCTGTCTTCGACATCACCTTTCAATTTCTGGTGGGCCGCCCGATGGTT
>CAZILR010001249.1:0-1596 GCA_964539995.1 uncultured Planctomyces sp. | reverse complement strand
AGCAGGCTCCACGGATCGCTGGGCACGCGGAAGTTGACGAGGCCGAGTTCTTTCGCCGGGTTGACGACGATCACTTTGCCGCCTCGCCTCCGAATCTGCATCAGGCTGCGCATCAGCCGAGGATGGTTCGACGCTGGGTTGCCGCCGATCAAGAGGTAGAGGTCGCAGCCGTCGAGGTCTTCCAGCCGGATCGTCCCGGTGCCGGCACCGACTGCACTGGCCAGTCCGACTCCGCTGGCCTGATGGCAGTAGTACGAGCAGTTGTTGACGTAGTTCGTGCCAAACAGCCGCGACAGCAATTGCAGCAGAAAACCGGCTTCATTCGACGACCGGCCACTCGCGTAAAAAAAACTCTGAGTTGGTCCGGCCTCACGCAGTTTGGCGGCAACTTTGTCGAGTGCCTCGTCCCACGAGATCGTGCGGTAGCCTTTGTCGTTTGGTCCCGCGAAGAGCGGTTCATTCAGTCGGCCACTGAGTTCAAGTTCGCGCGGAGTGAGTGCTCGGAGCTCGTTGAAGCCGTACCGGTCGAAGAATTCCGGTCGGATGCCGGGCTGGATGTCCGAGGCCATCGCTTGGAAGGATTTCTTGCAGACCTCCGGAAAGTGGCCCCCCTCGTTGACCATGCCTCCCAACTGGCCGCCCATGCCGAGCGCGCAGGTCTTGCAGGCGTTGCGACTGCTCATCGCTCGCCACATGCGCAGCCAGCCGACGCGCCTTGCCAACCGCAGCGAATACCAAATCGCCTTCCAACCGCCACCGCTTTTCATGGTCTTCATGGCTGAGAGTTTGGCTGTTTTGAGCGGCGGTCGCCAGCGGATTTGGGTTTGGCCTCTGTAGCCATCATCGCTCCGCGTGATGAGCCTTTCGCGTTTGGCTTGCGAATTGATTGAAGCGATCGGGGCTTTTCACCAAAAGGCTCGTCACGCGGAGCGATGACGGCTACGTTCGCGGTGGCTTTTGGCCGGACAAAACTCGTGCTCCCCGGAATCGGGAGAACCGCTACGATCCGCACGTTGTCCACGGGAGGCTCGGCGGTGATGGTGTCTGCTCTGCACAACCGATACAGCCAGAAGTCGGCGGCGTTGCAACGTGGCCGGCGCGTCTCGCGCCGGATGCTCGCAGCGTCCGCCACGAGGGGAACTCAGTCGATGATCGGTGCTCCGGCGTTTGCGGCAGTGCCTCGCGTGCGGTTGTCGGGATTGCCGATGGCTCGTGAAGTTCGCGTTGCGCACTTGGTCGGCATCTGCGGGTCAGGCATGAAGGCCTTGGCCGAGATGCTCGGCGGGCTGGGCTGGACGGTCTCCGGCTCCGATTTGCAGCCAGCGAGTGGCATGTTGGAGTTGCTCCGCAGCAAAGGATTCCGAGTGCATCGCGGTCACTCGGATGAGTTCCTACCGAGCAACGCCGACCTGCTGATTTACAGCCCCGCCATCACTGACTCGAACCCCGAACGTCAGCAGGCCGAGCGACAGGGAATCCCGCAGTGGTCGTACAACCAAATGCTGGGCGAGTTGATGATGACTCGCGTCGGCATCTCGATCGCCGGCACCCACGGCAAGAGCACGACGACGGCGATGGTCGCCAGCGTGTTGCGCG
>CAZILR010001248.1:0-1598 GCA_964539995.1 uncultured Planctomyces sp. | reverse complement strand
TTGTGGCACGCGGCGCAGACTCGTTTGAAAACCTTTTCGCCGGCGAGCGGATCGCCGGGCTGTTGGCGAATGAGCGTCTTCATCTCGGCGACGACCTTCTCGCGGTCGGGGCTGCGTGTGTCGCGGACTTGGCCCCAATGACGGCTCAGCAAGGCGGACAGCTCGGCGTCCTTGAGAGCCTGGATGCGCCGCGCTTGATTCACGTTGATGGCGGTCGCCGCGATCTTTTTCTCGCCAATTTGCGACAGCAGCGATTTCGACCAACTCGCTCGCTGAGTCAGCAGCTCAATGGCCGCCGGCTGAAGTTCGGGTTCGAACTTGGCATAGCGCGTGAGCACGAGATCAGCGACTTTTGAATCGTCGAGACGGCCGAGCGAAGTCAGGACTTGAGATTTGAGGTTGGAAATCTCAGCTTTCCGATCCGACTTTTCAGAGCTGAAATCAAGCACTTCAGCGACCGCCACCAGCAATCCATCGTACTTGCCGGCGATGAGGGCGTTGGCGATGAGCGCGTTGAGTGCCTTGATTTGCAGATCAGGTTGCACTCCGGCTTTGGAGAACAAACGGGAGACACGGTCCAGGCCGCGCGAATCGCCCCACGAGACAGCCAGCAGCGCGGCGTCGTTGGCGAGCGGATAAGACTCAGACGAACGGCCTGGGCTACCGAGGATCGGCGTGAGCGGCTCGAACATCGCCGTCTGGAGTTGCTCCAGCTTGTCCCCCTTGAGTTCCCCCGACTGCACCTTCGCCGCCAGCACGGCCAACACCTCGCGCCCCACCTGCGGATGATCGTCCCTCAGCAACGCGAACAGTTTGCCGATCGGCTGCGCATCAAACTTCTGCCGACCGAGGATGCGGTCCACGACTCGCGGCATGAGGTCGGCGATGGGCTTGTGCTTGAGAAACGGAGCGGTGTCCAACGCGGCAACAAAGTCACTTGGATGATCCTCAATGTGCGGGTGCATGTTTTGCCAAATCACTCGCGGGATCAGGCGATCATTGCCGTAGACCGCCAAGAGGAAGAGCGAAGTGTCAAACATTCCGTCCATGTACGGCAACTTTGAAAGACCGATGACATATTGAAGCGCGCGCGCTGGGTGCTCGCGATTGACCGCTGGCAGATCCGGTGACGTCGCGTTCTCCAATTTCTTTGCCATTTCCTTCCGCATATCCAGTAACTGCTTGGCAATCATCGCCCGCATATCGGAATCCTGAAATTGTGTCCGCTGACGCCACGCCGCGAATGGCGGATCGAGGCTCTTGCTGATGTAGGGCAGCGGAGTATTCTCCGGGCGCGGCATTCCGATCAGTGCGAAGAAGGCATGGTGGCGATGTGTTTGAGAGAGACCTTGATCGCGAGCCGCACGGTACAACGGTGTCCAAGTTTCTGGGCGATCTCTTTCCTGTAAGACCCGCGTGGCCGTCCAGCGGATGAAATCGTTCTTCGCTCCGAGCCGTTCGATGAGTTGCTCGTCGGTTTCCTTTGCAAGATCAATTTGGGGATAAAGGCGTGCGGCTTGGGAGGGCGAGGCTCCCGCCGAGCCGGGCTTCGTGGCGCGTTGAGGGTCGGTGGACGTGCGCGGCTCGGCGGGAGCCTC
>CAZILR010001247.1:0-1599 GCA_964539995.1 uncultured Planctomyces sp. | reverse complement strand
GGCAGTAGGCAGTAGGCAGTACCAATGGCACTCGAACTCAAAAATCCACACAGCGTTCTCGCCGCGATTCAGGCTCGGCCGCTGGATGTCCTCGACATTCAGGTCGTGACGGACGCGCCGAGTCCCGCGTGGTCCGAGGTGATCGACGTCGCTCGCGCGCACGCTGTCCGCGTCACACGCGGCGGACGTCCCGCATCACGCGACCGTCGCGGCGGTGAAAAAGAAGGTCGCGAGACCGGCATGTCCGCCACAGTGCGCGAGCGGCCGGACGTGCCGCTCGAAGAACTCTTCGCCAATGCCTCGACGCGAGCCAACGGACACGGCCTCTGGCTGGCGCTCGACAACCTGCAAGACCCGCACAACGTCGGAGCAATCTTTCGCACCGCTGCCTTCTTCGGAGTGCAGGGGATCGTCGTCACGAAAGACCGATCCGCACCGCTCAGCGGAGTCGCCTACGACGTCGCCGCCGGCGGCCTCGAACACGTCCCGTTCACGATCGTTCCAAATCTCGCTCGCGCCGTCGCAGTCGCCAAAGAGTCGGGCCTGTGGGTACTCGGCACATCCGAGCACGCGACGGACGACGTCACTCAAGTCGACCGCGGACGACCGTGGCTGCTGATCGTCGGCAACGAAGAAAAAGGAATGCGCCGCCTGACCACCGAACACTGCGACTCCGTCTGCCGCATCACACCGCGCGGCGAAGTGACCTCGCTGAACGTCTCGGTCGCGACTGGAATCTTGATTGCGACACTGACATCGAAATCCGATTCGTAGGGTGGGACCAGCGACGCTTCGTCGCGCCGGCCCACCTTTCCTGGTCCTGGAGCGAAGCCGGTGGGCCGGCGCTCGAAGCGAGCTTGTCCCACCCTACCGAGTCAGTCGTCTCCCGGCGAACCGCGCATCCGCTTGGTGTCCGAGTGGCGGCGCTTCTCATTCAGGCGGCGAGTCTTCGAGCCTTTCGTGGGCTTCGTCGGCCGGCGCTTCTTGGGAGCCACCGCAACTTCTTTCAGCCAGCCGGCCAATTGTTCGAGACAGCCGATGCGGTTGAGCAACTGGCTGCGCGACTTCTCGCACGAGATCAAGAGGCTGCCGTCGGTCAGCAGTTTCGAGGCAAACCGAACCGCAAAGCGTTGTCGCACGTCGTCGGGCAGACTCGGCGATTCCAGCGGCCGCCAGCGGAGCGTCGCCTTCGAGTTCACCTTGTTGACGTTCTGCCCACCAGGGCCGGAGCTGCGAGCAAATTGGAAAGTGAACTCGTCGTGCGGACTCTGAATCCGAGCAGTGACGGCCAGGACGTCACGCGACGAGTCGTCCGCATCGGCATCAGGAGTTTTCGCTTTCGAGTCAGCCATCGAATCTCACCGTGTGGATTGAGACGTCGCAGAGGTCTAAACTACCGCGCAACCCTGAACCTCGGAGGTTTCCATGAGCTTTCCTCGGATGATGCGCGTTCGGCAGACGTTTGACGCGACGCGCGTGAACGATATTCCCGGCGAAGTCGAGCAGCAACTGGCGACGCTCGCCCTCGGCAAAGCGGTGCGGCCGGGGCAGACGGTCGCGATCACCGCCGGCAGCCGAGGCATCGCCAACATCGCGATC
>CAZILR010001246.1:0-1605 GCA_964539995.1 uncultured Planctomyces sp. | reverse complement strand
TCCTGCACAACTGCGTGAAGCTTGGTCCGTCAACACAGAACCGTGACAGCCACGCCGACTTCGCCGCCCACCTGCGAGGACGGATCGCATTCGTCCGGCAACTCAATCCCGCGCGAGCTGAGAAACTACGGCTGCTGTTCGAGCAAATCCGCTGGGACGGTTAAGGTTTGCGAATTCGAGATTCGTAGGGTGGCCTGACATCCCCCGCTCAAGTACGAGCATATTTGCTCGGCGACGAACGGAGACTGGCCCGGGCAAGTCGATTGCGGCGGGCTGATCCGATTGGACGAAGTCCACCAAGCGATCCCAGTGTGAGAACGTCATGCCTTGGCGAGCCCATTTCACTCGCAACCACAGGCGGACAAAGACTTCGCGAGCCAGAGGCCGCGACACATTCGCCAGTGCATCGCGTTGCAGTCGCACGACGTAATCCGACTGATCGAGCAGCGCGGCATCGAGCAGCGTGTCGGCGGCAATGCGAGTGGCCTCTTCGCAGCCGGCGGCTTGTTCGGCAAGTTGGCAGAGATGCTCGCGCACACGCGGATTGAAGTCCTGCTCCAACCGAGGCAACAACTCGCGTCGCAAACGATTGCGGGTCAGAGAAACGTCCTCATTGGTCGCATCCTGACGAAAGTCCTGGCCGAGTTCCGCCAGGAACTGTTCGACCTCCGCGCGCCAGATTGCGAGCATCGGCCGGATGAGTCGCGTCGAGTCACCGAGGCTCCGCGACCATTCCATGCCGCGAAGTCCGGTGAGCCCAGTGCCGCGCAGGATGTGATGCAGCACGGTCTCTGCCTGATCGTCCGCCGTGTGCGCAGTGGCAACGACGTCGCATCCGTGACGAACCGCAGCCGCTCGCAAGAAGTCGTATCGCGCGTCGCGAGCGGCCTCTTCAAGACCTCGCCGGGTTTGGTCAGCGAGCGCACGAACCGGCGCGGTCTCAATGTCGCACGGAACATCGCACCGCAGGCAGAACGCACCAACCCAATCGGCATCGATGTCGGCATCGGCTCCACGCAACTGGTGGTTCAGATGAGCCGCTCGTAGCGTCAGCTTTAATGGCTCGCGAAGTTGCAGTAGTCCTCGCAGCAGCGCGACACTGTCTGCTCCACCGGAGATCGCGACCAACACGCTGATACCGACGGTGTCGCAGCGTTGCAGACCCGTCTCAAGTCGTGTGAGCAATCCCAGAGGGTTTTCCGATCGCCGCGTCATGGCCGCATTCGTAGACCGGATTCTCGGTCACGTCAAATGCCCGAAACGGTTTGAAAAACCGTTCTACACAAGTTCTTTGATCAGCCGGCGTTCTTCCAGCACGAATCGCGGGCGGCCGGAGTTGTCGTTGAACGTGTGATTCGACTCGATGCCGAGATGGCGATAGACCATCGCCAGCACATTCTCCGGGCGATACGGCCGATCCTTCGGAACCGAGCCAGTTGAGTCGGACGAGCCGATAACCTGACCGACTTTCAGGCCGCCACCGGCGAGCACGCTGCTCATGACTTGCCCCCAGTGGTCGCGTCCGGCTCCCTTGTTGACTCGCGGAGTGCGGCCGAACTCGCCCATGCAGACGACGAGGACGTCTTTGTCGAGACCTCGGTCGTA
>CAZILR010001245.1:0-1606 GCA_964539995.1 uncultured Planctomyces sp. | reverse complement strand
GGAGGAGATTCAAGGTGCCGCGATTTTCTTGGCCAGCGACGCTTCTAGCTACATGACCGGTAGCCTCGTCACGGTCGATGGCGGTTGGACGGCGCGGTGAACCTGTAGTCCAAGCCCTTGTGGCCTGGATGATTCGTTCATGGAAGAAATTGACCGACCCACAAGGGGTCGGGCTACAGGGAACCACGAATGACTGCACGTCTTACGATCTTAGCCAGCGGCAGCGCGGGGAATTCGGCGCTGGTCGATTGCGACGGTGAACGCTGGCTGATCGACCTCGGCCTGGAGCCGAAGGAACTCGACGCGAGACTCGCAGCCGTCGATGCCGATTGGTCGCAGATTCGTGGCGTGCTGGTGACTCATCGGCACACCGATCATTGGAAGCCGAAGTCGCTGAGCCGCTGTTGGACTTCGCGTGTTCCGGTGTTTTGCCATCGCGATCACGCCGCCGCGTTCCGCCTCGGCTGCCCGGACTTCGCTGACCTCGAACGGGGCCGATTGTTCCGGCCGTTCGTCGGTGAGCGGTCGATCACGATCTCGGCGAACTGGCAATGCCGTCCGTTCCGAGTCCGCCACGACGGCGGCGCGACGTTCGGGTTTCGTTTCGAGTCGTCAGTCACAGCCTTCGCCTACGCCGCCGACTTGGGCTGCTGGGATCGCGGTCTCTTGGAGCGGCTGTTAAATGTCGAACTGCTCGCGTTGGAATTCAATCACGACCCGGAATTGCTGCGACAAAGCCCGCGACCACCTTGGCTTGTCCACCGTATCCTCGGCGACGAAGGACATCTCTCGAACGCACAGGCGTGCGAGTTGGTCGGCGAAGTGATCAAGGAATCGGAGGCGAATCGGTTGCGACAACTCGTCCTGCTGCACATCAGCCGCGAGTGCAATTCGGGTGAGTTCGCGGCGGAGACTGCTCGAGCAGCACTTGCCGAGTTCGGCTCTGAGGCAAACGTCTTTGCCGCTGAACAGCACGAACCAAGTCCGTGGTTCGTCATCGGCGAGCCGTTTCCGGACGACGAAGTTGTTCCACCCGCAGCGTTGGTACAAGCCATGTTGTTCTGATTTGTAGTGCGGTGATTCATCGCCGCTTTGGATTGCTTTTGTTTTGGTTTCAACCCTCTCAAAAAAGCGGCTTCGCCGCAAAGGAAAGCGGTGATGAATCACCGCACTCCAAATTTATGCTTCGTCCGCTCGTCCTCATCAATGTGGTTGGACTCACGCACGAGATGCTCGGATCGAACACGCCGAACATCTCGCGTGTGGCAGCGGACGGCTTCGCTTGCCCGATGGGGACCGTGCTCCCGGCGGTGACGTGCTCGGCTCAAGCAACATTGCTCACCGGAACATTGCCGCGCGAGCATGGCATCGTGGCGAACGGCTGGTATTGGCGAGACCTCGCCGAAGTGCTGTTCTGGCGGCAGTCGAATCAACTCGTGCGTGGCGAGCGGTTGTACGACGCGGCTCGAAAACGCGATCCGAACTACACGGTCGCGAAGCTGTTTTGGTGGTTCAACATGTACGCCGACGTAAACTGGTCGGTGACGCCTCGGCCGAGCTATCCCGCCGACGGCCGCAAGGTCATGGACTCGTACAGCCAGCCGGC
>CAZILR010001244.1:387-1606 GCA_964539995.1 uncultured Planctomyces sp. | reverse complement strand
TCGGCCAGTATCAGCCGAAATTCGAGAAGGTGCATTACCGCGTGAATGTCGAATCCGATGGCGGGCTGCGTGACGAATTGGTGTCGGTCGTCTCGAACGGTGCGATGGCACCAGCCACCGAAGCGACGATCAAACTTCGAGTTGCTGGCCGCCTGGAACACGTCGTTGCCGAGGGAGACGGACCAGTCAACGCGCTCGACACGGCGCTGCGCAAGGCGTTGATCACGACGTACCCGAACCTTGGAGAGATGCAACTCGTGGACTACAAGGTTCGAGTCATCAACAGCACTGCTGGCACGGCGGCTCGCGTGCGAGTTGTCATCGAAAGCCGTGACGATCACGAAATCTGGACGACCGTCGGCGTCAGCGAAAACATCATCGAAGCCAGTTGGCTCGCGCTGGTGGACAGCGTCGAGTACAAGCTCTTCAAGGACGAACAACCGGCGTCGTGAAACAATGATCGAACTCGAATGCTTCGTCGCGCGACGCAGTCAGCGGTAGCGGTTCGTCACGTTGTTCGGTGAGAATTCGCCAAACGTGGTTCAATCGGTTCTCGGCCTCATCGACAGAGACTCGCACGCTGATCGGCCAGGTCGAACGTGTGCGACCGTCGGAAGCACACCACGCTCCGTAACAGCAGACCCACAGTGCGAGCGGCCAGCGGCCGAGAGCCAACGTGACTTCGGCAGCGGGAATTTCGTCTGGCCACGACTGACAGACGATGACGAGGTCTGGATCGACGAGCGGACGATCAAACCGCAGATCGACAATGCCACGCTGCCCTAACAAGCCTTCCGAATTCCGTACGGTCGCTGCGGAATCGATTTGACCAAGCCAATCACGAACTCGCACGAACTCCGAGCGGTCGATCTCTCCGACGACAAGGATGTTGGGCTTGTCAGACATCGCAGTTCGCTGGAAATGAAAAAAGGCCGGTTTGGAAAACCGGCCTTCGTTGGGTTGCCACGTCTAATTCACGAACCAAGTGTCGCCGCTGTTGAGCAGTTTCTCAACATCACCTTCGCCAAGCTTCGAGCGAGCGAACTCGACCTGCTTCGTGACTGACTCGTCATAGGTTGAACGCTCGACGGCTCGGAAGATCCCCATCGGTTCGGGGAATTCCGGGTGCCTCATGCGGGAGAGCAAGAACGCCAGTGACGGCTCTGGCGTCTTCTCATCGTGAAAGAGCAAGTCATCTTCTTTCACGTCGCCGCCGAGT
>CAZILR010001244.1:0-377 GCA_964539995.1 uncultured Planctomyces sp. | reverse complement strand
GCTGGTCGATATACCACGGCGAATCGCAGAAGATTTCGATGCGGTTGCCTTCGGCAACGCGAATTCCCTTTTCACGATTCTTGCCAAAGATCAACGGCTTGCCGTGCTCGAGATAGACGATGCTGTCGCTGCGAGTTTCCTTGTCAGTAGCGTAGTCGAACGCGCCGTTGTTGAAGACGTTGCAGTCTTGATAGACCTCGACGAAGGCCGTCCCTTTGTGGTGCGCGGCTCGTTCGAGAACCATCGTCAGGTGCTTGATGTCCACATCGACCGAGCGCGCGACGAATGTGGCTTCGGCCCCAATAGCGACCGAAAGCGGCGTCAGCGGGTGATCGATCGAGCCGTAGGGCGTGCTCTTGCTCTTCTGGCCGAGCGGG
>CAZILR010001243.1:0-1606 GCA_964539995.1 uncultured Planctomyces sp. | reverse complement strand
ACCGCATCTCGCCAAGCTCGGCAAGCTGACGCAACTCGAAATCTTCCGCTGCCAGGGCTTCGGCACCGAAGGGGTTCTCGCACTCAAAGGGATGAACCTGACTCGGCTGACGCTCCGCGACCTGCCCAACATCGACGACCGAGCGCTGGAGGTCTTCGACGATTTGCCGAAGTTGAAGCGTCTCTTCCTGCATGAGATCATGTCGGTTGGCGACTCAGGGCTGAAACATCTCGCGGCTCTCAAGTCACTGGAACTGCTCGATCTCTGGACCGTGCCGCAGATGACCGACGCCACGGTCGATGTGATCGCCACGCTGCCGAATCTGAAGGAGCTGACGATCCGAACGACCGGTGTCACCGACGCGGCTATCGAGAAGCTGCTGAAAATGCAGAGCTTGCAATCGCTGACGTTCAAGGAGAACGGCTCGGTCACTGCTGAGGGGTTGAAGAAACTCGGCAGCCGGAAGTGGACGAAGCTGGACGTTGGAGCGTCCACGAGCAGCGACGAGGCGGCTCAGTAATTCGTAGGGTGGGTCGAGTCATCGAGACCCACCACACACGTTGTTCAGTCTGGTGGGTCTCGATGACTCGACCCACCCTACGTTGTCTGTCATGACCAAACCAACTCCACCGATGACCGTCCCCAATTTCGTGAAGGCCAAATCCGAAGGCCGTAAGCTGTCGATGTTGACCGCCTACGACTTCACCTGGGCCGGATTGTTTGATGCTGCGGGCGTGGATTCGATCCTGGTCGGAGACAGCCTGGGCATGGTCATCCAAGGGCATTCGACGACGCTGCCGGTCACGCTCGACGAGATCATCTATCACGCCAAGTGTGTCACGCGAGCCGTCCGTCAGGCACTTGTCATCGTCGATATGCCGTTCATGTCATTCCAGGTCAGTCCGGCTCAGGCGGTCGAAAACGCGGGGCGCATCCTGAAAGAAACGGGGGCCGCGGCGGTGAAGCTCGAAGGGGGCGAAAATCAAGCTCGCACGATCACCGCGCTGGCGGAAGCGGACATTCCCGTGATGGCTCACGTCGGCTTGAAGCCGCAGTCGGTCCACAAGTTTGGCGGCATGAAAGTCCAGCGGGACGAACACCGCCTGCTGGCGGACGCTCGGGCCGCTCAAGAGGCCGGGGCCTTCAGCGTGCTGATGGAACTCGTCCCACGAGACATCGCCGCTCAGATCACCCGTGAACTCCACGTTCCGACGATCGGCATCGGAGCCGGTCCCGACTGCGACGGCCAGGTGCTGGTCAGCTACGACCTGCTCGGGCTGACGGACGGCTTCCATCCGAAGTTCGTCAAGCACTTCGCCCAACTGCGAGCCGAGGCGACTCGCGCGACGCAGCAGTACATCGCCGAAGTCCGTTCCGGGGCGTTCCCCGACGATGCTCACAGCCATCGGTGATTCGTGGGGCAGGTTTTCAACCTGCCCGGACGACGACTGGCCGGGCAGGTTGAAAACCTGCCCCACTATGCAACACGCGACAGTCGGCCGAGCAAAATGCCGCAGGTGTTGCAAAGTGCCCGGCTCGGTGAGAACGACGGTTCTCCTCGACGAAAGACGTGAAAATCCAAAATTGCTTGCCGCAGCAAGGACTT
>CAZILR010001242.1:0-1607 GCA_964539995.1 uncultured Planctomyces sp. | reverse complement strand
GAACGCCGAGGCTGGAGCCTTGTTGGTTCCGACATCCGCTCGCGTCGCGTTCTTTGCCGTGAGCAAGTGAGTCAACGACAAACTTCCCGCGCCGAGACTGCCGACTCGCAGCCACTCGCGCCGGTTGACCCGATCACACAGCGAAACGCCTTCATCGAGAATCGTCAGCATGAGCACCTCCCGCAGCCGAGCATCGTATCGAGTTGATCGGCCACGACTCCAGCGAATGTTGAGTTCCGCCGCCGTCGGCTTCGCGACCGATTCGACTCACCGTTAGAATCCGCACGCTCACACATTCACCGAGTCGCCGCCACAAATGGAGTGCCCATGACCAAAGAAGAGATCCTGAAAAAAGTCGCCACTGGCGAAATCACCCCGGAAGAGGCCGGCAAGCTGTTGCTCACCGAGGCTCCGGCTCGTGGAACGCTGTACTGCAAGGTCAGCGAGAAAGGGGCGATCAGCGTCTACGGCCTGCAACGGATGCCAGTCACGCTGTACGTCGAGCAATGGACTCGGCTGCTCGACTTTGCCGACACGCTCAAGCAGTTCATGAAAGACAACGACGACAAACTGAAACGCAAGGGGGCGTGACCTGGAGTGCGGCGGCTTGACGCCGCACTCTTTTCGTTCGCGGGAATCTATTCCGATTGGAAATGATCATGGCCGTGACAAACGATTCTCACGAGGGAAGTCGGCGGTGGTTGCGAACGCGATGCCGCGATCGAATGGAGGGGGGTGTCAGGCCACCGCACATCAGGGTGACGCACGCCATCCTTTTCTTGCTGGCAAGTTCGTTTGTCGCGCGTTCGGACGCCCAGGACGATCCTGTTTCATTCAACCGGGACATTCGGCCGATCTTGTCGGATGCCTGTTTTCAGTGTCACGGCCCAGACGCGAAAGAACGCAAAGCCGACCTGCGGCTCGACAACGACGAGCAACTCTTCGCCGAACGTGACGGGCATCGAGTTCTCGTGGCTGGCGATCCCTCGAAGAGTGAACTTTTTCGTCGGCTGATCTCGACCGACGATGACGAGCGAATGCCGCCACCAAGTTCCGGCAAGAAACTGACGGCGGCTCAGGTCGCGATCATTCGTCGCTGGATCGAACAGGGGGCGAAGTATCAAGGACATTGGGCGTTCATCCCGCCGGTTCGACCGTCGATACCGGTAGCTCGAAGCCCAAAGCTCGAAGCTCGAAATCCGATTGATCGATTCATCGTCTCTCGGCTTGAACGCGAGGGGGTGCAGCCGTCGTCACCGGCCGGCAAAGCGACGTTGTTGCGGCGCGTGACGCTCGACTTAACCGGCTTGCCGCCGTCCATCGACGAGATTAACGAGTTCCTGGCCGACGACGCGCCGGATGCCTACGAGCGCGTGGTTGATCGGCTGCTCGTGTCGCCGCGATTCGGCGAGCGGTTCGCTCGGCCGTGGCTGGATGCGGCGCGATATGCCGACACGTCCGGCTATCAATCGGACGGCGACCGCAGCATGTGGCGCTGGCGCGATTGGGTCATCGACGCCTTCAACCGCAACCAGCGTTTCGATCAATTCGCTCTCGAACAAATTGCCGGCGATTTGTTGCCCGGCGCAAAGCTCGAACAGAAGATC
>CAZILR010001241.1:0-1608 GCA_964539995.1 uncultured Planctomyces sp. | reverse complement strand
GCCAAGCCGGCATCATCCCTTGGGCCTATGACGCCATCTTCGGCCCGGTTCGTTATCCGTCCTACGGATACGGTTACTCGCCGTATGCCGTCTCGTATTCCCGTCCGGTCTACGTCAACTCCGCACCGATGTACGCACCGGCGTCTTACGGATACTCGTCGGCAGGATGCTCGTCCTGTTCGACAAGCTACTACGCTCCAGTGAGCTACGCCCAACCAAGCTACGGTTGCGCAACAGTGGCCGTGGCTCCCTCATGCAGCCCGTGTGGCGGAGCTTCGTATGCTTCAACAAGCGGATGCTTGAGTGGATGTTCTTCGTCTCCCACACCCGCGACGGCTCCGGCAACCAACGGAAAATCCGCTTGGAAGAAGCCTACGGACAAAGATCCGGCTCCGACGCCGCGAACCTTCCAAGACCCGGATCGAGGCGCGACTCCGGCCGGAGCGACCAGCACCGATGGACTCGGTACCGGCACACGCTCACGCGGCACGCGAGCCGATGAAGGAGTCGGCAACGAAGTCGAAGCGAATCGTCCCGCCACGACCAACGAGGAGCCGGCGATCTTGAAGCCTAAGAAAGCCCCCGCTCAAACAACCGATGACCTGTTCGAGGAAGTGCAACCCAGGAAGACTCCGACAAAGCCGACTGACGACTTCCAATTTCCGAAGGAAAATGGCAACCCCACTAACGACGCGACCGACGGCAACAAAGAGACCACGATTCGTCGGCGACTGCCGAATCTAAACCTCGACGCCAAGATCGCTTGGCAAGTTGCTCTGCCATTGGAACGAGTCCCATTCCACGCCAAGCTCACGAAGGCCAGCGTGAGCCGCCGAGTCCCCAGCCTCGATTCGGATTGGACTCCGGTCGTCGCCAAGCCGACCGGAACACAGTTGGTTCGCAAGTAATCGCTGCGAACTGCCGCGCCGATGAATTTTCAACGAGACCCCGGCCTGAACCGCCGGGGTCTTTTGTTTCAACGGTTCACTTCCACCGCCGCTCGATCCAAGTCAGCAGCTCGCGAGCGACGGCTTCCTTTGAGCCGCTCCAACTTTCAATCGGCTGGCCGCTGTCGTCGATGAGTTCGACCGAGTTCGTCGCCGAGCCGATCGCGCTGGGATCGTTGAGCACCACGACGTCGCAATTCTTGGCTCGCAGCTTTTGCAGTGCGTTCTCGCGCGAGTTCGTGGCCTCGAGCGCAAAGCCGACGATCCAGCGGCCGTTCTTTTTTTGTCCGAGTCCGGCAAGCACATCGTCGGTTTCGATCAAATCAATCGTGATCGGGCCGCCGGTCTTCGACATTTTCCCGACGACTCGCTGCGACGGCTTGTAGTCACACACCGCCGCTGCCGCGATCACGCCATCGCAGGCTGGAAACGCCTGCTCGCACGCGGCTCGCATCTCCTCGGTCGTCTGCACGAACCGTACTTCGCAGCCCTTCGGCGGTGACAAATCAACCGGGCCAGACACCAACACCACCTGATGCCCGCGAGTGACTGCTTCGGCCGCTAGCGCATAGCCCATCCGCCCGCTGCTGGCGTTGGAGAGATAGCGCACGTCATCCAGGTACTCGCGAGTCGGGCCAGCAGTGATCAGGATTCGCATGAG
>CAZILR010001240.1:0-1609 GCA_964539995.1 uncultured Planctomyces sp. | reverse complement strand
GGTGTAGTGCGTGACGATCTGCTTGTTTTTGCGACGTTTGTAGTACTTGGCGATGTTGAGCGCGGCTTCGAGCACCTCCTGCAAGTCGCACTGGCTGCGTTCGAGCGTGGCGGGGCGGCTGAAGTCGATCAGTTCGCGGAGCGTGCGCTGGATGCGGCGGAGCTGGTCATCGACCATTTGGTAGCGTTCGCGGGTGTAGTCATCGACGTCGCGGCGGTTGAGCAGTTGGATCACCGAGCTGATGCCGGCCAGCGGATTGCCCACCTCGTGAGCGATCCCGGCCGCGAGCAATCCGAACGCGGCTTGCTTCTCTTGTTGCACAACGAAGGCCTGCGATTCGCGCAGCTCGCGTGTGCGGTCTTCGATCCGCTGTTCGAGTTCGTGCTGATGTTTTTGCAGTTCGTCGTTGAAGAACGACAGGCGACGTCCCGCCGATTGCAGCAAGCCCGCCAGCGCGGTGCTGGCCCACGTCACCCAGCCGAGCCAGACCAGCATCAGCAGCACGCGCGTCGGCTCGTTCGGCGAATGCGGCGACGTCGCGAAGGCCAAAACCGCGAAGCTCAGCGCGTGCAGGCAAAACGTGGAAAACGTGAGCCAGCGCGAATATCGAAACGCACAGACCAGCAGCGACAAGAAATAGTAAAACCGGAAGGGACTTTCAAAGCCCTCGTCGAAGTGACACAACAGTCCAATGAAGAGCGCCTCCATCAGCGAGATCACCATCGGCACGCGGTTGAGGAACACTCGGCCGCGGAAGCTGAAGTATGAGTCGGCAATCGCGTAGATCGCTCCCAAGGTCAGGATTCCGTTCAGGACTTGCCGATTCGACAGCCACTCTGGCAACACGGCGTGAGTCTCGACGGATTCGCGTCCGAGAAAATTCACCAGCGCGTAGCCGACCGCCAAGCCAAACCAGCGGATGCGAACCGTGATGGCCTCGGCCGAAAGCTCAAAGCTGCGATCGTCGTGAGGAGATGTGGTGGTCACGGCATTCCACTACGGCTTTTGCAAATGTTGCACCCACGCAGGCGGGACGTTGACGAAGACCCAACTGCGGTCGATGCGATGCTTCGTCAAATAACCGTTGGCGATACGATCGAGTTCGTTGAGTCGCGTCTTCTCGTCTTTGTTCGCGACGAGCTTGCGCAACGGGCGAACATACATGTACTCGAAATAGCTCAGCGTGCCGCCTGGAGCGAGTAGCTTGAAGTACGTCTCGAAAATCGAACTCACCAAGTCTGCGGGAAAGTTATTCAACGGCAGGCCACTGATGATGATGTCGTAGGGTTCGGTCACGGCGAACTCTTGAATGGGACAGACGTGGACCTGCGAACGATCGGCGGCGGCGCGATAACTCGGATCGGTCGTGAAGCGTTCTCGCAGCAAACCGGCGAACGTGTCGTTCAATTCGACGAGGTCAAATCGGTCCTCTGGCCGGAGCAAACGCACGATGCGTTGTGTGACCGCGCCGGTGCCGGGGCCGATTTCCAGGATGCGGCCGGGCCGTTCGCGACGAGCCATCGGGCCGGTCATCGCTCGCGCGAGGAATCGGCTGCTGGGGGCGACGGCCCCGGTGGTCTCGAATCGCTGTCGGAATTGCCGCCAGAAT
>CAZILR010001239.1:0-1612 GCA_964539995.1 uncultured Planctomyces sp. | reverse complement strand
TCTTTCTCGGCGTGCGGATGCAGTGTGCTCAGTGTCATCACCATCCGTTCGGTCTTTGGAGCCAGGACGACTATTACTCGCTGGTCGCGTTCTTCAGTCAGGTCGGACGTAAGCCCTCGGGGACTCGCGGCGAGGATTTGATCTTCCACAAGCGCGGCGTGGCGACTGCCGCGAACATGAAGACGGGTGTGCCGCTCAAGCCCGCTGCGTTGGGGGACGCGATTCCTGAAATCGCCGCCGATGAAGACCCGCGACTCAAGCTCGCCGATTGGATGGGCGCGAAGAACAACCCGTTCTTCGCGAAGTCGCTCGTCAATCGGTACTGGAAACACTTCTTCGTGCGTGGGCTGATCGAGCCGGAAGACGACATCCGCGACACGAATCCGCCGACGAATCCCGCTCTGCTGGAGGCTCTCGAAAAGCATTTTGTGGCCAGCGGCTTTGATCTGAAGGAACTGGTTCGCGTCATCACTCAATCGCGAGCCTACCAACTCAGCGAAGTTCCGAACCAACACAACATCGTCGATCGGCAGAACTATTCGCGTTACTACCCGCGTCGCTTGCAGGCCGAGGTGCTGCTCGACGCGATCGACCGGCTGGCGGGGACTCAGACTGACTTCGCCAATCTCCCGCCAGGGACGCGAGCGGTCGCTCTACCTGACAACAGTTACAACGCCTCATCACAGTTCCTGCGAGTCTTCGGCCGCCCCGAAGCCGAGAGCGTCTGCGAATGCGAACGCGTCCAATCGTCGAGCCTCGCGCAGAGCCTGCACCTGCTCAACGCGGCTGAGTTAAAAGCCAAGCTTGCCGCCCCCACCGGCCGAGCCGAACGCCTCGCGAAAGAAGACAAACCCGCCGAAGCGAAAGTCCGCGAGCTATACCTCGCCGCATTCTCGCGCGAACCCCGCCCGCAAGAACTGAAGACCGCGATCGACTATTTGAATGAACCCGGCACGGGCATGAACGCGAATTATCAAGATTTGATTTGGGCATTGATCAACACGAAAGAGTTTTTGTTTAACCATTAGGACTTCGTTCTCAAGTGAGGCCGGATCATGATGACCGAAATGAGCACGCATGAAATTGCTGAACGTGCCACGGAGTTCTACGACCGTGAGTTGCGAATCCAATTGGAGGGCACTCATCGAGATGAGTTTGTTGCCATCGAGCCTGTTTCCTCGACGTGGTATCTCGGCAAGTCTCTGAGAGACGTTCGCCGGCTCGCGCGGCAGGCGTTTCCTGACCGAACCGCCTTCGCGATCCGTATCGGCCACGCAGCAGCGGTGCATATTGGAGGTTTCGACGGATGAATGGCATTGTCGATCGAAACGGCCGAGCCTTGCTGACAATTTCGCTACGCGGATCGCCGGAGGCCCAGCCTCACGACACCCAAGTTTGGGTTGATACCGGTTTCACTGGTGACTTGGTTCTGCCTCGCCCGGTGATCGATCAGTTGCAATTGGGGCCGGGCCTCGCGGTTCGAGCCGTGCTCGCCGACGGCCGCATGTCGGATCTGAACACTTTCGTGTCTTGGGCTGACTGGTTCGGCGAGTTGCGAGAGGTCGAGGTGATCTCCGGCACCGGCAACTCTGCATTGCTCGGCGTTGGGATG
>CAZILR010001238.1:0-1619 GCA_964539995.1 uncultured Planctomyces sp. | reverse complement strand
CGAAACCGCCGGCGAGCCGTTCACGCGGTCCTCGGTTTGATACTGCCAGAGCTTTTCGCCGTCAGCCGCCTTCAAACAGTACAGCGAGCTGTCATACGAACCGAAGATCAGCCGATCGCCGACGACATTGGCCGACGCGATGATCTGCCCGTTCGACGCAAACGTCCATTTCTTCTGTCCAGTCTTGCGGTTGATGGCGTGAAAGACGCCGTCTTCGTCACCGGCGAACACGCCGTCCGCCGTCACGGCCGGAGACGACTGAAAGCCGGGCAGAAACGTGTTCTTCTCAACTTTGTCGAGCGTCCGATACGACCAGACGATTTCGCCGGTCGAAAGTTTCAGGCAGAGCATCTCACCGCTGAGCGCTCCGACGTAAACGTGCTCACCGACGATCGCGGCCGTCGAGGTGAAGCCGTCCTTCGACGTGATCTTCCACTTCTGTTTGAGCTTGCTCGGCAGCGGACTGCTCGCGACGCCGGCCAAGTCGGCCGTGCGACGAAACGTCGGCCAACTTGCATCGACTTTTGAAGGCTTGGCCGATGTTTCAGTTTTGTCCTTTACCGAGGCCTCCTGATTCGCGGCCGCAGCGGGTTTGGCCGACTTCGATTCCTGAGCACAAGCCGGCAGTGCCGTCAGCAGCGCCGATGCTCCCGCAGCCAACATGCGGCGTCGAGAGAGCGCGATGTCTTGCGACTCCCTCGCCCCTCGCCCCGAACCCCTAATCCCTCTGCTTACATCGCACATTCGTAGAGCTCCTGCAAACTGGTGACATCCACAGGACGCGGATTGAACTTGGCCGTCCATTGAGCGGCGGCCTCGGCGGCCATGACGGGAGTCATTTTCAAAGTCACTCCGCACGCCGACAAGTTCGTCGGCAGATCAACGAGGTCCGCGAGTTGGGCAATGCGATCCGCCAGAATCGAGCCAGCTTGCGGATCGTTTGCCGAGCACAACGTCGCGTCGGCCGCGAGTTCTCCGTAGAGACCGTTGACCGCTATCGCGTTGAAGCGGATCACATGCGGCAACATCACGGCAATCGCGACGCCGTGCGTCAAGCCGAAGTGGGCGGACAGCGGGTTCGCCAGTGCATGCGTCGCTCCGAGCATCGAGTTTTCGATGGCCGCCCCAGCGAAGTGCGCTCCAAGCAGCATCGAACCACAATCGGCCAACAGCGTCTCGTGATCAATCTGCGTGGGTTGCTCCTCGCAAATCACCGCCGGAAACGCCGATGACAATAGCTGCCACGCTCGGCGGCTGAAGCGTTGCGACAACAGCGTGCGTTTCGTGGTGACGTGCGATTCAATCGCATGGCTGATGGCATCAATTCCCGTGACCGCTGTCACGGAGGCGGGCATCGTGAGCGTCAACACAGGATCGAGAATCGCGATGCGCGCGGCAGCTTTCGGATCGCCGCATGCCATCTTCATGTGCGTCTTGGAATTGGCGATGATCGCGAACGACTGAGCTTCACTGCCAGTTCCCGCCGTTGTCGGCAGGGCGATCAGCGGCAGCATCGGCTTCGTCGCTTTGCCGTAGCCCCAGTAGTCTTCCATACGCCCGCCGTTGGTCAGCAGGAAGTTGATCCCCTTCGCGCAGTCCATGCTGCTGCCGCCACCGAG
>CAZILR010001237.1:0-1620 GCA_964539995.1 uncultured Planctomyces sp. | reverse complement strand
AGTCTCCACGCGAGACCCGTCGCCGCTCATCAACGCGCTGCTGCAACGCAAAGGGGGACCGGAAGAACTTGCCGCCGCGCTGGCCAACAAAAAGCTGCCGCCAGACGCGGCGAAGGTCGCGCTCCGCACGCTCGATGCCTCCGGCCGGCAGATTCCCGCGCTGAGCGAAGCGCTCACGAAAGCCGGCGGGCTGACGAGCGGCCCACGCGAACTCACGGCCGACGAGATGAAAGCCCTCGTCGCCGAAGTCGCCGAGAAAGGGAACGCTCATCGCGGCGAGGCGATCTATCGCCGCAAAGAACTGAACTGCCTGAAGTGTCACGCCATCGGCGGAGCCGGCGGCCGAGTCGGCCCCGACATGCTCAGCCTCGGCTCGTCCGCCCAGATCGACTACATCGCCGAGTCCCTGCTGGCCCCCAACAAAAAGGTCAAAGAGAATTTCAATTCGCTCGTTGTCGTGACCGACGACGGCAAGGTCCGCTCCGGCATCAAACTGCGCCAGACCGACACCGACCTGCTGCTCCGCGACGCCGAAGACAACGAGTTCGCGATCCCTCTGAAAAAGATCGAAGAGCAAACGAACGGCGTCAGCCTCATGCCCGCCGGCCTCGCCGACAAACTGACGCGCACCGAGTTGGTGGATCTCGTCCGCTTCCTCTCCGAACTCGGCAAGGTCGGCGACTTCCAAATCAGCAAACAGCCGTTGGTCCGCCGCTGGCAAACGCTCGTCCCCACCGACGCCGCCATCATGCAACTCCGCCGAGTCAGCTACGCCAGCGTCGCCCAAAACGACGCCGCGCTGACGTGGACTCCCGCGTATTCAACGGTCGCCGGCGAACTGCCTCTGAGCGACCTCCCCGAATTCCGCATCCCCTTCCGAGCCAAGGAAGGCCAGCTCGGTAGCACGTTCGCTCGCTTCGAGATCGAAGTCTCCAGCCCAGGCCAAGCGAGGCTGATGCTGAATTCAGCAACTGGCCTCAGCGCGTGGCTCGATGCGAACCCGCTCAAGCTCGAAAAGGAAACTCTGCTCGATCTGCCGGTCGGCCGTCATCGCGTGACCTTCGCCATTGAACTCTCCGAACGCAAAGAGCCGCTCCGCGTGGAACTCGCGGATGTGCCGGGATCACCCGCGAAAGTTCAGTTGGTGAGTGGCAAATGAAGTGACCGTCGTTCAAGTTTGACGGTCGCCGAAGTCGTGAGACTTCGGTGGCTCGCGAATTTCCCGAACTCTCACGAGTTCGGCTACTTCGCAGCGGCCTTCCTTTGCAGAACTTAGAGCTACTGAGTGAAGCGGTATCGATTGAATCGTGAATTCCGATTGGCGCTGGGCTTCGTGGTTCGCCTGGTCCGGATGGACCAACCCTGAACGTGGATGTTTCCCACGCCGTTGGTTCTAATCGGCCGCCTCACTCGTCCCCAAAGTTGCTGCATTGATGTTGCATCCATGAGAACATTTACCGATCCAATGGTTGCCAATGGTGACGTTTCGCATTTGCGGATTGTGGGACGCGGCTTGGCGGCTCGTGCGTTGAGCCAGGTCGCGGAACGGCGCGACGATGTCGTGATCTTCGCGAGCGGTACGGGGGATTCGAGTTGCCGCGACGGCGTTGAGTTCGCTCG
>CAZILR010001236.1:0-1622 GCA_964539995.1 uncultured Planctomyces sp. | reverse complement strand
CTCCGGCATGCTATCGAAGAAAATCGGTGGGCCAAGTGTCTTCCCCGCACTCCCGGCCGGCATCACGGACCTCAGCTATGCCGGCAATTTCAAATGGACGAACAGCACCGGCGAGGATCGCAACCGCCGCGGCATGTACACGTTCTTCAAGCGGACCGCCCCGCATCCGAACCTCACGACGTTCGATTGCCCCGACGCCAACCTGACCTGCGTCGAACGCCGTGCCTCGAACACACCGCTGCAAGCCCTGATCACGCTCAACAACGAGACTTTCCTGGAAGCCTCGCAGGCATTCGCGAAACGTCTGCTGAGTCTGCCATCGACAGATGATGTGCCACGCCTGACTCAAGCCTTCCGCCTGTGCGTCGCTCGCATGCCGAGCGACCGTGAACTCCACCAACTGACCCAACTGTTGGCCGCCAATCGCGAGTTCTATCGTGCTCACCAAGAGGATGCGAAAAAACTCAACGGCTCGATCACGATCAGCGGTGCGTCACCCGACGAAACTGCCGCCTGGATCGCGACCGCCCGAATCCTTCTGAACCTCGACGAATTCATCACACGGGAGTAACCGGCATGACTCCGTTTCTGAATCACATCGAACGCACTCGGCGAGACTTCTTGACCTCGTCCGCCTGCGGCCTGGGTGGAGCGGCGCTGAGTGCGATGCTCTCGAACGACGGACTGCTGGCGGCGAATGCGGACTCGACGCTTGCCGCGAATCCGCTGGCGATCAAGCCGCCGCCGTTTGCTCCGAAGGCGAAGAACTGCATCTTCCTGTTCCAGGCGGCGGCTCCGTCGCATCTGGATCTGTACGACCCGAAGCCAAAACTCAATGAGTTGGACGGCAAGCCGCTGCCCGCGTCGATGCTGGAAAAAGTTCGCTTCGCGTTCATCAAGAAAGAAGGCGCGGTGCTGATGGGTTCGCCGCGCAAGTGGACGAAGCACGGTGAGTGCGGCATGGACTTTTCTGAGTTCGTGCCGAACATCGCGACTTGCGCCGACGACATTTTGATGATCCGCTCGATGTTCTCCGAACAGTTCAACCATCACCCCGGCCAACTGTTGCTGAGCTGTGGTCGAGCCACATTCGGATTGCCGAGCATCGGTTCCTGGTTGACCTACGGCCTCGGCAGCGAGTCGCAAAACTTGCCCGGCTACGTCGTGCTGACCAGCGGTCGCGGTTCCAGCGGCGGAGCGTCGCTGTGGAACAACGGCTTCTTGCCATCGCATTACGCGGGAGTGCTGTTCCGCAATCAAGGCGAGGCGGTGTTGAACTTGTCGAATCCCAGCGGTCTGCCAACCGAGTTGCAGCGGCGCGGACTCGACACGCTCAAGTCGCTCAACGAGAGCCGTCTCTCCGAGATTCACGATCCCGAAATCGCCTCGCGGATCGCCAGCTACGAACTCGCGTTCCGGATGCAGTCGGCCGCGCCGGAGTTAATCGACCTCGGCAGCGAGTCGAAGACGACGCTCGACGCTTACGGCATCGACCGAGCGCAGCACCCGCAGGCGACGGGACGCGGCAACGTGCTCGACGCGCATCTCACGTTCCCGCGCAACTGTCTGCTCGCGCGGCGGCTGGTCGAACGCGGAGTCCGCTTCGTGAACATCATCTACGA
>CAZILR010001235.1:0-1623 GCA_964539995.1 uncultured Planctomyces sp. | reverse complement strand
ATTCGAGCCGGCCGATCGCGTCCTGCAACGCTCGGCAGGACTGGATCAGTTCGTCGTTGACGAACAGCACGAGATCGTCCGGCTTCAGCCCGATTTTTGCGGCGGCAGAATCGGCTTGGATCGAGTCGATAAATGCCGGCGTGCGTTCGACCACAT
Organism: uncultured Planctomyces sp.; assembly: GCA_964539995.1. GTDB lineage: Bacteria > Planctomycetota > Planctomycetia > Planctomycetales > Planctomycetaceae > SXKJ01. The sequence continues at coordinate 1,467 of CAZILR010001235.1, read as the reverse complement.
CGGGCACCATCAGAAAACCGAAGTCGAGCGGCTTGTAACGGCGCGGCTTCAATGAGGGCTCTTCTTCGTTGGGATCTTTCTTCCGCTCGAACTTGCCGGAGATGATCTGTTGAATCGGGCTGGCCAACTCTTTCACCGGGATCGCGTAGTTCATCCAGGTGTTCGACTTCGCGTTGCGTAGCTCCAGGCCGATCATGCCCAGCAGCAACCCATCGCGGGTCGTCAGCACGCCACCCGCCGCGCCAGAGTTGTTCGTCACTCCATCGATCACGAACACTGGCCCCGAATACGGACTGTCGAACACGCCGCGTCGGGCCTCGATAATCGTCTTCGCCGCGATCACACCATGCACGACCGACACCGGCTCATCGCCGGCCGCGACGTTGAACATGTTGCTGAAGCCCAGCACTCGCGTGCCGGTACCGACGGAGACCGCTTCGTCGGGATTGAAGAACGGGAACTCAAGACCTTCCGCACCGTTCAGCTTGAGAACAGCCAAGGCTAATTGTGGCTCGGCTCCCAAGACTTTCGCAGAAAATCGTCGACCGTCCGACAACACCACGCCAACGAGATCAGCGTCGAGCACATGGCTCCAAATCGTCGCGATGTGTCCTTCCTTGCTGACGAAGAACCCCGTGCCGTGAGCGGCGAGTCCCTTGATTCCGCCGGCCCCGAAGATTTTGACGACTTTGGGCTGTGCGGCCGCGATCGTGTCGCGAGTCGTTTGAGCGTGAGAAGAGGACGGGAACAGAGCAGTGCCGAGTGCAAAGTGCAGAGTGCAGAGTGCAAAGTGCATGATGGAACACGAGCGCACCGCTTGACGAATCTGCCTCGCCGTCGGTTCAACACTTTGCACTTTGCACTCTGCACTCTGCACTTTGCACTCTCCTTACTTCTTCGCCGCGAGTTCCGCCTTCTCAACCTTCAGCGTCGCGAATTCCTTCTCGCCGCTGCGGACGTGCCACGTTGCTGGCAGTCGTCGACCGCTCAGGTCGGTCCAATTTTCAAACCGCACCGAGCAGGCTTCCGCATCTTCGTACAAGTGGCTGTCCAGTCCGAGCAACAGTCCCGACGCGCGGCTGAAGAACCAGCGGGTCTCGACGGCCCCCAACGTGGTCACGACAACATCCGCCAACTCGCCGCGTCCGTCGAGCGGTTCGCTGCCGAAGTAGTGGCACTCGGTGAACGCCTTCGGGCCGGTTTGCAAAAGCAGTCGCAGTTGGTGAGCGGCGATCAGGAATCCGCCGCTGCCGGCTGGTTCGTCCGCCGGGTCCGTGTCTTCGAGTTGTTGGAAGAAGGCCGAGTCACGAATCTCCAAGCCAATCCCTTTGACCGCGAGCACGACGAGCTGGCGGAAATCCGCCGCCTTCTAACCGGGCTTGGACTGCACGAGGCGCAAGGGCAGACGCTGATTGGCGAAGCGGAGTGCCACGGCGCGGCGCGGGAAAGCATCGCCCGCCTGGCCAA
>CAZILR010001234.1:0-1625 GCA_964539995.1 uncultured Planctomyces sp. | reverse complement strand
GGCAGGAATCGCTCGCCCTCGCGAGCGGTGGGGGCGACATGATATCCAAGCTCGCCGCCCGCTGCCCACTCTCTTAGTCCTTACGGTTGCTTGAACCAGGGCTTTGTCGTCGAGTCGGACTCAAAAAACTTCAACAGCAACTGGCCGACCTTGCGTTGGCCGGACGGCGATTGATGCGTGCCGTCGTTGGGAGTGAAGTCGGCAGACTCGTAGGCGAAGCCGTCCGCGCGCGGCGTTGAGCCGTTCGCCCAGAGGTACGGTCCCCAACTGAGCCACGGAGCTTTGACCACGCCGCGGGCTGGATCGAAGTTGAGCGACTTGTCCCCTTCGATTTGCCGCTCGACCAGCCACTTGACGGAGAACGCGGACTCGAAGGCGTACGGTTCAGGATTCAACCCCGTGGTCGCGTAGCCGCCATAGGTGCGGCTCGACAAGTAGGCCAGTTTTGCGTTCGGGAATCGTTCGGTGATGATCTGCACAATCTTCACGAGATCGGACTGCAACTGTTGGGCGTACTTCGGAAAACCTTGGTTCGGCCCGGCGTTGGCTTGCTTGATCCAGACCGCCTGCACCTGCTCGCGTGACGCACGAGCTTCCCGCAGCCGATCATCGACGGTGTCCCAATAACGCTTGCCAGTGCGAGCGTCGTTCGGGTCTTGAATTGCGGCGGCAGTCATGCCTCCCACGGCTCCGTTGACGAACTGCACGCGCGGGTTCAACCCCGATGCCTCACCGAGCGACCGTTGAAACCCCTGTGACGACTGCATCGTGTTGCTCATGCCGATGGAGAGCAGCACGATGCGGCCGTTCGGATCGGGCTGACCTTGAGCGTTGAGCGGCTGCACTTGCTTCGACAGCTTGAGTCCTGCGGCTTCATGTTCCTTCGGCCGTTCATTCTTGCCACCGGGGTAGAAGCCCCCTTCGTAACCTTGATACTTCGCGGCCCCCAATTCGTTGAGCGGCTTGAGCGATTTCGTATCGGGCGAGATGAGTCGCCGCTCACCGCCGTTGTTCTGTGCGGGGCGATTGGCTGGCTGGTTGTTCAAACGGACGGCGCGCAAAACGTCGCCACCATCTCGTGTCGGTTGAAAGAAGATCGGACTCCCTTCTCGAAAGTCCTTCAGCCGCTCAGCGAGGTCTTTTCCTGTTGCATCGAGAACGCGCAGGTCATCGGTGAGCGAGAATTCCTTTTCTTTGCCATCGCTCTCGATCGTGATCTTCTTCTTCGCGACGTCCAGCTTCTTCAACGTCCCTCGCCGAATTTCCTGAGCCGGCAACAAGCTCGGGAGTAGCATCAGCACCACGAGAACGCAGCGCACGAGAGATCGTTTCATCGCCTGGCTCCGAGTTCGTCACACGTTGGTCCATTGGCCATTCTTCGCACTGCTGAGTACCGCGTCGCAGATCTTCTGCGTCTCCAAGGCGTCGCGGAACGTCGGGCCGCACGGAGTCCCCTTCGCCAGCGAGTCGCAGAAATCGGCGACTTGATGCACGAAGCTGTGCTCGTAGCCGATCTGCAGGCCGGGCACCCACCACTTGCCCATGTAGGGATGGTCGCCATCGGTGATGTGCACCGAGCGCCAGCCGCGCGTGCGGCCTTCATCACGATGGTCGAAATACTGCAG
>CAZILR010001233.1:0-1625 GCA_964539995.1 uncultured Planctomyces sp. | reverse complement strand
GAAGCGCTCGGCAATCCTGTCGCGGAGCGACAGGGCTACAAAAAATCACAGCCTCGGAGCGATGATGGCTACATTGGGCGGCCGGCAAACGGCATCTCGCTGGCCGGCAACTCCAACTCGAAACAAGTCATTTCACCTTCGCGAGACCAACGCAGTGTGCCGCCGTGTGATTCGGCGATCTGCTTCGCGACGGCCAAGCCCAAGCCGGTCCCTTCTGGCTTGTCGGTGACAAACGGCTCGAAGAGCTGAGTTGCGATCGCGGCAGACGGGCCGGGGCCGGAGTCGAGGACTCGTAATCGGACGCAGTCCGGTGGCAGGTCATTCATTTCGACTCGAACCCACGCGGCAAGTGACTCGGCCTCACGCGGTGTCGCCGCGTCGATACCGTTGAGCAACAAGTTCACAAGTAGTTCTTGCAACTCGTCACGATCGCCGAGCACTGTGATCGGCGACGCAGGGGGCGACCACTGCAATTCGACACCGACATGCCCACTGCGTGGACGGACCAGCGATAGAACGTCTTCGACCAACTGCGTGAGCGATATTTCACGGCGCTCCGCAGGACGCACGGCCTCGTCGCGCCGCGCGCCGAGCGTCAGAAAGCGTTGCAGATACGACTCCATCAGGCCGAGTTGCCGTAGGGCCATCTCGGTCGATTCGGCATGCTCACCGAGCGGACACTCGCGTGTGTGGACCTGCAACGCGAGGCGCGCGCCTGTCAGCCAGTTGCGAAGTTGATGAGCCAAGCCAGCTCCGAGTTGGCCGAGCGTTTTGAGCCTCTCGTTGCGGCGGACCTGTTGTTCGTAGCGCGTGAGCTGCTCGACCATGCGATTGATCGACAGCGTCAGGTCGCGCAATTCGTCATCGCGAGTCGGCAGCGGCATCGGTTGGAAATCGCCGCTCGCGATGCTCTCGCTCTGCTGGCTCAACCGCGCAATCGGTCGAGTGAACCGTCGCGCCCACAACGCCGTCAACACGAGCGCCGCCAATGCGGTCACGCTGCCGGCGATCAGCGGAGTCAGGACTGCTCCACGAGTCGCCGTCCACCAGCGATCTTCCGGGTACAGTACCAGCAACGACAGCGGTCGCGTGGCCGTTCGTCGCAGCGGTACCTTCGCCGTCAGAAAGCTGCGGCCCTGAATCTCGACGAGCGGGTTGCTCGACAAGTCGGACAGCGGCCCGGTTTCGGGAACCGCTTTGAGCCGATCACGCACGTCTGCATCCAATGGCAACGTCGCCGCCTGAGCTTGCTGCTGAGCATCCCAGACCACGAACTCGGCCCCCGACAACCCCGCGAGCTTCTGCAACACGGACTCTTGCAACGGGAAGTTTGCATCCGACAGCGTCGCCACGACGCGCGACAGCCGATCGGATTCCTCGCGCCGCGCCCAACGGCTGCCGACCCACGCACTCACGCCGCTGGAGAGCGTGCTGGCCAGCACAATCACCAGCAACATCGGAACAAGCAGTTGTCGCTGAATTGGCCAGCGCATGAGTCACCAAAACTAACCCGAAGCGCCAGCGAGGGCGAACGCTTCAGCGCCACCAGCAAAACGAAGATTCGTGGTGCGCCCGCCCGCGCAGGCGCTTCGGGGTAGGTTCTGCCGAGCCGTAGACCCAGCGGC
>CAZILR010001232.1:0-1627 GCA_964539995.1 uncultured Planctomyces sp. | reverse complement strand
CGACGGCAAGCCTTCGGCCGGCACCTGCAAGACCGCTGCGGAGGTCGCGGCGGAAGTGAAGCCGCGCTCGGAAGAGGCTTTGAATTTCGCGGCGCGTCCCGAAAACAACAGCAAGTGCAAGTTGCATCAGCGGCGGATTCAGTTTGCTTCGACGGAAATCATCGAGCGGCTGGGCATCGAAGTGACTCCCGCCAAGCACGCTCCGATCACCGAGTCAGTCACGGCGAACGGCGAGACAGGGTTCGATCCGACTCGCACGGCGCGGTTGTCATCGCGAGTTCCCGGAACTTTATGGCGAGTCGAAAAACAAGTCGGCGACAAAGTGAAGCGCGGCGACGTGCTGGCCCTCGTGGATGCCGCCGATGTCGGCAAAGCCAAAGCCGAGTTGCAACAGTCGATCGTGAATCTCGACTTGAAGACGCAGACGCTCGCGAACCTCAAGGGTTCAACAGGTGTGGTTGCGGGCAAGTCGGTGCAGGAGGCGGAAGCGTCGGTCGCCGAGGCTCATGTCCGAATGCTCGCCGCGCGGCAGTCGCTCGTGAATCTCGGTCTGCCGCTGCCGAAGGTGAATGACATCAGCGCCGAGCCGGAAGAACTCACGAAGCAGTTGCAATTTCTCGGCCTGACCGACGAACTGGCCGCTGAGGTCGCGAAGAGTTCGTCGTCCAGCAATCTGCTGCCGGTGCGAGCGCCGTTCGACGGCGAAGTCACCGAGCGCAGCGGCGTGCCGGGCGAAGTGGTCGCTCCGAACAAAGTGTTGTTCGTCGTCGCCGACACGCGGACGATGTGGCTGACGCTCAACGTGCGGATCGAAGACGCCGAACGCATTCAGCCCGGCCAGCCAGTGCAGTTCCTGCACGACGGCCACAACGATTGGGACAGTGGCGAGGTCGCGTGGGTCAGCCCCTCGGTCGATGAGGCGACGCGCACGGTTCCGGTCCGCGTCAAGGTGCCGAACACGGCGGGCCGGCATCACGCGCGGTCGTTTGGCTCGGCGAGAATCGTGCTCCGCGATGTTTCGCGTGCCGTGGTCGTGCCGAGCAATGCCATCCATTGGGATGGAACGTGCAATGTCGTCTTTGTCCGCGACAAGAACTTCGAGAAGTCCCCGTACAAGCTCTTCCATGTCCGAGAAGTGAGACCCGGTGGCTCAGGTCTGATGCCTTCGGGGCCAGTTACGGAGATCGCCGCCGGCTTGCTGCCGGGCGAATTGGTCGCATCCACGAACAGCGGCATCCTGCGATCAGAGTTGCTGAAGGGCAACTTGGGCGCTGGTTGAACTGACGAGCATTAACAGCCCGGTCGGGCTGTCCAACAAACCGCAACCGGCAGCGTTGAATGCCGAATCCAGCAATCCCGTTTTCAAAGTTCCCGGCAATCACATCCGACACGCAGAGCGTGCCGGCCAGATTCAAGAAAGGAATCGTCATGCACCAGAATTCACTTTTCACTCGTTCCGTGTTGGCGACAGCGTTCGCGCTGAGCGTCCCCGCGTTTGTCATGGCTCAAGCTCGCACGGCGGCTCCGGCGACTGTGCCGGCCAGCAAGGCTCAGGCCACGCTCGACCAAGCGGCCAAGGACGGCAAGTACACGTTCTTGATGTTCTTCAAGCAGCAGGACGCCGCCT
>CAZILR010001231.1:0-1627 GCA_964539995.1 uncultured Planctomyces sp. | reverse complement strand
AACGCTGCTTGTGATTCACGATCTCTTCGAGCGGCTCGGCTTCGCGAAGTTCACGATTCGAATCAACAACCGACTGGTGCTCAACGGCCTGTTGCAGAAGCTGGGACTCGCCGACAAATCTGCGGGCGTGCTGCGGTGCATCGACAAGCTGCCGAAAGCCGGCCGAGAAAAAGTCATCGCCGAAATGACCGAGCGAGTCGGCACGACCGCCGAGCAAGCCGCTGACGTCATCGCCTTGGCCGAACTCAAAGGCGAGCCGTTCGCGATGCTGACGACGCTCGAATCGAAGCTCGCCGGGAATGATGCGGGCTTGTTGGGAGTCGCTCGGCTGCGAGAACTCTTCACGACGATCGGCCAAGCCGGCGTGCCGGCTGAACGAGTTGAACTCGATCTCGCGATCGCGCGCGGACTCGACTATTACACCGGCACGATCTACGAGACCTTTCTCGGCGATCTGCCCGGCATCGGCAGCGTCTGCTCGGGAGGCCGTTACGACAACCTCGCCGAACTCTTCACGACGCAAAAGCTGCCCGGAGTCGGCGCGAGCCTCGGTCTCGATCGATTGCTGGCCGCGATGGAAGAACTGGGCATGGTCGCCGCCGCATCGACACCGGCCAAAGTATTGATCGCGTTCTTCGACGCGAATCATCTCGGCGACTATCACCGTCTCGCTCGCGAATTGCGAGCAGCGGAGCTTCCCGCCGAGGTTTATCCCGAAGCGGTTTCGTTGGGAGACCAGTTGAAATACGCCGTCCGCAAAGGCTTTCCCGCCGCCGTGATCGCGGGCGATCGTGAATTCGCCGCCGGGCAGTGGCAGGTCAAGAACCTGCTGACTCGCGAACAAGTCACTCTCGCATCGGCTGAGTTGATCGAGCATCTCCGACGCACCGTCGGTTGATGCACTCCATCAATCTTCAACTCACCTCTGCTACGGCTCGTGCGGTCGCGATGATGAGCGGAATGTGATCCAGGCAGCGATTCATCTCTTCGCGCAACCGTGCCACCAGACGCTCTTGGCAGCCGCGAGTCACCAGGCCGATGGACTGCTCCAAGGCTCCCGCCAAATTGCGAAGCCGTTTCGCGGACAGTGAATCGGCGCTCGTTTTCAAATCGCGAGCAGCCACCGCGATCGCCTTCGGATTACCCGTCTCGACCCGACGTGCAATCTGTTCGATGCGACGAGGTCCGTTGGACTGAAACTCTTCTAGGAGGAGCACCAAAACCTCCACGTCTCCCGCACAGTCCTGAAGCAGCGTCTCATCATCCAATGGCACTAAAGTTTGAGAACTGCGTCTCAAATCCGCCATGTCGCTTTTTGGCAACGTGAAGACCACCGTGCCCGACGTGAAAGCTTCCGCTGGCCCGGTTTTCGTGGTGACGCTCATGGGAATGCTCCTTGTTGTGACCATCAGGAGTTCAATAGGTCACAACCGGCGGCACTCCAGGTTCGTCAGCGACGAACAAGAGACGAAAACAAAAACGCGGCGCAGCCTGCGAATTGCGCGGAGCATGGCGAAGCGAGTGATTTCACAACCTTGGTGCCAAATGGCATCAACCCTTCGAGGCTGCGAGTTTGTAGCCCTGTCGCTCCGCGACAGGATTGCCGAGTGTTTTGGAAGACTTGGAG
>CAZILR010001230.1:0-1628 GCA_964539995.1 uncultured Planctomyces sp. | reverse complement strand
CGGAAATGAGCCGGTCGACAAAATGGAATTCACGACGCTCGACTTTGCCCGCGAGGCGAACAAATTCATCGACAAGAACCGCGACAAGCCGTGGTTCGTGTACCTGCCGTTCAATGCCGTGCATGGCCCGATGGAAGCTCCGCAGAGCTACATCGATCGCTTCCCCAAGATCGCCGACAACAAACGGCGAACCTTCGCGGGAATGCTCTCGGCGCTGGACGACGCCATCGGCAACGTGCTGGGCAAACTGCGCGAACACAAGTTGGAAGAGAACACGCTCATCATCTTCTTCAGCGACAACGGCGGCCCGACTGCGGTGAACACCGCGTCGAACGGGCCGCTCAACGGTTTCAAAGCGACGGTCTGGGAAGGTGGTGTGCGCGTGCCCTTCCTCATGCAGTGGAAAGGCAAGTTGCCGGCCGGCAAGGTCGAGGACCGGCTGGTGATTCAACTCGATGTGCAACCGACGGCGCTTGCAGCGGCGGGCGTTGCCATCCAGCAGGACTGGAATTTCGACGGCGTCAATCTGCTGCCGTACCTCACTGGCGAAAAGAAAGACTCGCCGCACGACGCGCTCTACTGGCGATTCGGCCGCCAACGAGCCATCCGACAGGGAGACTGGAAGCTCACCGATACGGGTGACGGCGCGAAGCTGTTCAACCTTGCCAAGGACATCGGCGAGAAGTCCGACCTCGCGTCGCAAGAGGCGGACAAGCTCAAGCAACTCGAAGCCGCCTACGCCGATTGGAACAAAGGCAATGTCGAACCCGCGTGGGGCAACGCCAATCGTGGAGCCGGCAAGAAGGCGAGTCCCGATCAGCCCAAAAAGAAAAAGAAGAAGGACGCGGCATAGGACGAGCATCGTTGTCTTGGCGGCTCATCGAGATCTCGCAGGCGAGGGTTTGCGGATCGACATCGTTTACCGTTCAGGGGACTCACCCTGAGACACGATTTTGGATCGAGGTTGTTGGGAGTGCTGATTCTGATTGGCCAGTGCTCAATCAGTTCCTTCATCGCCACGAATCATTCTCTCTCGGCAATTCAGAGTCTGAGAGCACGGTGTCGCCTCCAGAGTGCTGTTTGCCCGTGGAGCGGATTCTGCTATTTCGCCGCCCCCAGAAATCGTGTTTAGGGCAACAGGGACGATTCCAGAGGAGACTGCGATGAGCCGGTCAATCGCGATTAAATCATCATCGCGATTCGTTACGGAGGAAGTGGCGAATCAATGGACTCATGGAGCCGGCTTCGCGATGAGCGTCCCGGCCGGCTGGTGGCTCGTACGTTCGACGCTCGACAAGCACAACGATTGGCTGACGCTGGGCTGCGCGATCTACGCGGTGACGTTGTCGCTGCTGTACGCCGCCTCGACGTTGTCGCACAGCGTGCATCGCGGAGTCTGGCGACATCGGTTCCGAACGCTCGATCAAGTCTGCATCTTCTTGCTGATCGCGGGAAATTTCACACCGTTCGCGATGACATTTCTCAGAGACGGCTGGTGGGGTGCGGCGCTGCCCATGATGTGGTTGTTCGCCGTCGCGGGAATTGTGGCGAAGTTGTTCTTCACGAAGCTACACGCCGTGGCACCGTCGTTTTATCTGCTGATGGGCTGGATTCCGGGGGCATAGCGC
>CAZILR010001229.1:0-1631 GCA_964539995.1 uncultured Planctomyces sp. | reverse complement strand
CGCGTGCCGCCCGCGTTCATGGCCGTATTGCCGCCGTCCATCGGAATGATCGCTCCGGTGATCCAGCTTGAGGCGTCCGACGCGAGGAACACCGCGAGTCCTTGAATGTCGTTCGGTTGACCCATTCGGCCGCGCGGGATTCCGGACTCGAACCGAGCCTTCAGCGTCGGATCGGCGGCCATCCGTTTTTCGAGGCTGGGGTTCACGACCTGAGCGGGCAGGATCGAATTCACTCGGACGCCGGCGCTGCTCCATTCGGTGCTCAGTTCGCGAGTCATCTGCACGACGGCTCCCATCGCCATGCTGTAGGCGATGTGGCCGCGGCCGAGTGCCGTCATGCTGGCGATCGAGCCGATGTTGACGATGCTGCCTCGGCCTTGCGCGAGCATCCGCCGGCCCGCCTCTTGGCACATGCAGAAGCGGCCCCAGACGAGGTTTCGCCAGCATTGCTCGACCTCTTCAAGCGAGATCTCTTCCGGCTTGCCGAGGATGCCTTCGCCGGCCACGTTGGCCAGGAAGTCGATGCGGCCGAATTCGCGATCAAGCTGCGCGAATATCGGCCGAATCTGATCCGGCTTCGAGACATCGCAACGCACCGGAATCGCTCGACGGCCGAGCTTCGCGATCGCATCGGCCGTTTGTTGCAGCCCACCTTCATTAAGATCGGCCAGCATCACGTCGGCTCCGTGCTGAGCCAGTGCCAGCGACATCGCTCGGCCCATGCCCTGTGCCGCGCCGGAAACGAGAGCGACGTGGTCGGTCAGATCGAACAGGTTCATATGGACGAATCCTGGAGAACGTAGGGTGGGTCGAGTCATCGAGACCCACCAGGTTGCGAACAAATCATCGGTGGTGGGTCTCGATCTTGACCCACCCTGCGGATCAATACAACACGATCGCACGTCCCGGCCCGCCGTGGCAGTCACGAATCTTGAGCGCCGCGAACAAGAAGTATCCACCTTGCGGCACTTTGCCAACATTGTGCAGGAATTCGACGCCGACCATCTCGCGGCTGCCGAGTGCCCAGTAGGTCATCAAGGCTCGCTTCGGATTCACGCCGCCGAGATCAGGAGCGTCCGTCGCCACGCAGCGAATGTTTTTCGATTTGAGATACGCAATCGCGTCCGGTCCTGGCGCGGGCCAGCCCTCGCTTTTACCGCTGAGCGGATCGGACCAGACGCCGGTGTCGTTCGGTTGCGGCTTGAAGTGGCGATCCAAATGGCCGGTGTGAAAGATCACGACGTCGCCACCCTTGAGTTCGCCGTTCTTTTTCTCGAAGGCTTGGAGGTGAGCCGACGTGATTTCTGGAGAGTTCGGCCACGACGACTTGTCTGTGCTGCCAATGAGCGCGGTCACGTCGATGACTCGCACGGGGCCGCAGGTCCAGTCAAGCGGGACTTGTTCGGTGGTCATCGAACTCGTGCCGCGCGGGCCGTATTTCTTTTCGTACTCTTCGAGCCACCCGCGAACCTCTGGCGAGTACTCGGGCTTCGCGTCGGCCGGCGGCAACGCGAACGACGGCGGGACGAGATGAGTGCCGACCATCGAGTCCATCCAGTGCGTGTGATGCCACAAGTCGAGATATTCGGAGTAGAGGAAATCGACCTTCAGATAAACCTGCCGATGCTGGC
>CAZILR010001228.1:0-1631 GCA_964539995.1 uncultured Planctomyces sp. | reverse complement strand
GCGAGGTCGGCGATGGTGGCGGTGTTCACGTCGATGCCCAACGAGTGATACAGCGTCGCGAAGATTTCTTGGAACGTGACCGGGCGGTCCTTCGGGCGTTCGGCGTTGCGGTTGGTTGAGCCGATGACTTGGCCGGTGCGGAGGCCACCGCCGGCCAGGATCGCGCAGGCGACTTCGGGCCAGTGGTCCCGGCCGCCGTTCGGGTTGATCTTCGGAGTACGGCCGAATTCGCCCCAAACGAGAACCGTCGTGTTGTCGAGCATGTCGCGGCGTTCGAGGTCTTCGATCAGCGCGGTCAGTGCGATATCGAGCATCGGGAAGTGCTCGCGAGCGTTCGAGAAATTCGTGCCGTGAGGCATCCCGTGCCAGTCCCAGCGGCCGTAGGCCAGCGAGACGACGCGAGCGCCCGCTTCGACCAGTCGGCGAGCCAGCAGGAAATAATCGTTGTTCAACGGGCCAGCGTCGCCGTAGCCGGCGGGCTTGTCGCTGCCTCGGCCGTAACGGTCGCGCAGCTTCGGGTCTTCGCGTTCGAGGTCGATCGCTTCGGCAAGCTTGCTGGAGGTCAGAATGCCGAAGGCTTGCTCGGTGAACTTGTCCATTCCCTTCAGCATTCCGCTGGCGTCGAGGTCACGGCGCAGCGTGTCGAAGTTCGTCAGCAGCGATTTGCGCGAGCCGAACCGCTCGACGTTTGCGCCGTTGAGCACCATGTCTGCTTTGCCTTCGGCATTCGGTTGGAACGGAGCGTGTGCTCGGCCGAGGAATCCGGGCTGACCGTTATCGGCCCAAGTCGAGGTAATCATTTTCGGAGCGAGTCCGACAAACGCGGGCACCGCCGGATCGACGGATCCTTGCAGCCTCGAGACGTGCGAACCCATGCTCGGCCAACCGCCGGCGATTTGATTGTTGAAGCGGCGTCCCGTCTGACATTGAAACGCGGCGTGCCGGCCATCCGATCCAACCAGCGAGCGAATGATCGCCAGCTTGTCGGTCATCTGCGCGAGCTTTGGCAGTAGCTCGCCAATCTCGATGCCGGGGACGTTGGTCGCGATTGGATTGAATTCACCGCGAATCTCGCTTGGGGCGTCGGGCTTCAGATCGACTAAGTCTTGATGCGGCGGGCCGCCCGACAGAAAGATGTTGATGACCGACTTGTGGGTCATCGCAGGTTTGCCGGTCGAACTCGAAACCGACTGTTCGGCTTGCAAAAGTTGGGGCAACGAAAGCGATCCGAAACCTCCCAGAGCAAGTCCGCCAACCTGCAAGAAGCTGCGGCGGTTCAAGCGGTCGCAAAAGCCGGTCTGCTGGGGGCCGAGGATCGTCAGCATCGTCACGTCTCCATCGAGTCCAAATGAGCCAATAGCCTTGGTTTCGGCGAGGCACAGTCTACCACTTCAGCCAACGAATGAAAGATGGCTGATGTCTGCTCGTTCTTGGACGAGCCCTTACTCACGATGCCGAGCGTTCAGATCATCCAAAATTGCGTCGAGTTTTACTTGAAGATGAGCCGCCGAAATGAAATGCAGCAGAAACAAGAGTCCGACCAAGAAAATCCCCGCACCAAAGTAGACCGAAGCTCCGTCGGTAATCCGGCCGGATAGCAAATAGAGGGCGTCATAGATCATGCCAATGAT
>CAZILR010001227.1:0-1632 GCA_964539995.1 uncultured Planctomyces sp. | reverse complement strand
TGGGGCGGGGGGTTCCGGCGGTCCGGCTCCCTCTCCCTTTGGGCGTGGGGTGGGGTGCGGGACGCAAGCGAGAGTTGACGTCGTTCGCAGACTGTTTTTCATTGGGGAGTCGTTCGTCCGTTCGGCCCTCACCCGGCCTTCGGCCACCCTCTCCCAGAGGGAGAGGGGCACTTTCGAGGCCCAATGCCGTGGAGAGGTCGATGGCGATCGTCTTTGTCTTGCCGCCGGGAAATCCGATGTACGGGATTGCTTCGCGCCATTCGCCGTTCTCGTCGGTTAGCCAAATCGACGGCGGTTTCGGAGCCTCGCGATCCGGGTTCTGCGACAGCGAGACGTTGATCGACGTGTCGGTCGGAAAGATCCAGCCGGTCAGGAACAGCGTCACGTTCTTCGCGTCGCCCAGCTCGCCGAGATCGAGTTCAATGAAGTGCTCTTCGGTCAGACCTTGCTGAATGATCTTGTCGAACGCGCGGAGATATTTTTCGTCGCGCTGAGCCAGCGTCGGCAGCACGTCGCGTCCGTGCGAATCGCGAGCGGCAATTGGCGCGCGACGCTTTCGCACCGGATGCAGCTTGAATTCCGAGATGCTCGGTGGTCCGACCTTCTCGTTGCTGAAGAACTCGACGTCCGCCGGATGATCGACCGCCAGCAGTTCGACTTGATCGAAGTACGCGGCTTCCCAAAGTTCCTCGGTGAGCATCACGCGGTACTCGCCGTTCGATTCACGCAGCCGGTCGCCGTCGATCTTGAGGTATTCCCATTCGCGCGACGGAGCCAGGACTCCCTCGGCCAGTTGCAGGCCGATCGGAGCGGCCCACAGGCAGTCGGTGAAGAACGTCCATCGCTCGCCGTCCCAAGTGTAAATGTACGGGCAGGAGCCTTTCAAAAACTGCTGAGCAGCAATCGCCTCGCCCGACCTCGGCCGCAGAATGTTTTGCGGCACGCCGTTGGTCCACACGATCCGCGCCGCGTCCACCTGCTTGGCCGAGCCGAGTCCGAAGTGCGTCGATTGTCCCTCGACGATGCGAACGTGCGACTTGCGTCCCGGCAACTCCGGCAGTCCATTGCCTCGTAGTTCGAGCCAACTGCCAACGCCATGAATGTTGGACCGCTCGGCATCCCGCTGCGGCTTGCGATCCTTGTCCGCTCGGATCGAAAGATCGAGCCAACCATTTTTGTTGCCACCGTCGTTGCGAATCCAAATCGGCCGTTGATCGGTCACTACGAGCACGTCTTCGTCACCGTCTGCGTCGTAGTCCGCGTTCTCGCATTTCGTAATGATGTTCGTGGAGTTGAAGATTTCTTTGGGGGGCACTGGGGTGATTCCAGTCACGTTCGCAAAACGCCGCAGAACTCGTCCATTTGGCCCCCACAACAACCAATCACGCCTGCCATCGTTATCGAAATCCGCTAACAATGGCGCTCCAAGTCCAATACTGAGGTGATCCACCCAGTCGTCATGAAGCGTCACATAATTAAGCATTGGAGCGTCTGGCGCGTTTGCACTCCTTATCCGCAAGAAATCGTGGCGGGCAGCGAGAACATCCCAACCCAAGGGCGTCGTTTGTAGCTCTAACAACTTCAGCGTGCTCGCCTCGCGAAGTCGCGGAGAGTTGCCAGGAAACTCGCGCC
>CAZILR010001226.1:0-1633 GCA_964539995.1 uncultured Planctomyces sp. | reverse complement strand
GTTGAAAGGCGACGGCTCCGACTACGTTCTTCTTCGCGTCTTCGGTCTCGGCAATCGGGACGTTCATCGGCGTCAGAAACGGGCCAGGGCAGATCGCGTTGACGGTGATGTTCCAGGCGGCGAGTTCCAAGCCGAGCGTCTTCGTCATCTGCACGACCGCACCTTTGCTGGCCGCGTAAGGCGAACGCAGTGCGAGGCCGACCAAGCCGATCGTACTGGCGATGTTCACGATCTTGCCGTACTTCCGCGATTTCATGTGCGGCACGACCGCTCGCGTGCAAAGCCACACGCCGTCGGTGTTGATGCTGTTGACCTTTTTGAATTGTTCGAGCGTCAGCTCTTCGATCGGCCCACGAATGTTGATGCCGGCGTTGTTGACGAGGATGTCGATCTGCCCGAACTCGGCGAGCGCCCGATCGACCATCGCTTTCGCGGAATCCTCGGACGAGGCATCCGCCGCGATGGCGACCGCCTTGCGGCCGTATTCGCGTTTGATCAGTTCAGCGACGGACTGAGCCTCGTCGATGTTGCGGCTGGTCAGCAGCAAGTTCGCCCCGGCCGACGCGAGTCCTTCGGCCATCGCCTGGCCTAAGCCTTTTGAGCCGCCCGTCACGATCGCGGTCTTGCCGGTCAGATCGAACTGCTTGATTCCAGGAAGCATGAATGTGTCCTCAATGGGGGCAACGATGAAGCTGATGCGATGTTCGGGCGGCATGCTAGAAACGACTCGCTCGTTTTTGTAGGACGGGCAGGAGTTCTCGGTCTCCGATTACACTCCCTGGCCATGCGGAACGCGGTGTTTGAATTTCTGCTGTTCGGACTGAAAGAGGCGCGGGCCTGCATCTTTGCCGGAAGCTTTTTTGTCGTCCTAATTCTGTCGAAGACGCTGCCGCTCGGTTCTCTGCCGAGGTACGACTTCATTCTGATCGCAGCGGTCGTACTGCAAGCCGTGCTGCTGGCGATACGCGTCGAATCGCTGTCGGAAGCGGTCGTGCTTTGCCTCTTCCATCTGATCGGCTTGGTGCTGGAGTTGTTCAAGACGCATCCGGCCATTGGCTCGTGGAGCTACCCCGAATTCGGCTACACGAAGCTGGGGACGGTGCCGCTCTACAGTGGCTTCATGTATGCAGCGGTGGCCAGCTATATGTGCCAGGCGTGGCGCATCTTCGACCTTGAATTGAAGCACTTCCCGTCGTATCGGCTGAGCATCCTGCTGTGCGTGGCGATCTACGCAAACTTTTTCACGAACGCCTTCGTGCGCGACGTGCGACTCGTCTTGATCCCGCTGGTCTTCGTGCTCTTTTGGCGAACGCAGGTCGATTTCACTGTCTGGCATGAACGCCGCCGGATGCCGCTGGTGCTGTCGTTCTTCCTGATCGGCTTCTTCATCTGGGTGGCCGAGAACATCGCCACGTTCTTCGGTGCATGGGTCTACCCGGAGCAAACTGCTCGCTGGACCGTCGTGTCCGCGCAGAAGATGAGTTCGTGGTTCCTGCTGGTCATCATCAGCTTCGTGATCGTCGCCGATTTGAAGCATTGGCGAGAACGACGCCTGACCAAGTAACCCGAAGCGTCAGAATTTTCCCCCCACTGGGCTTGCCCCAGTGGCTCGCGGGTTTTTGCACTACTTTTT
>CAZILR010001225.1:0-1633 GCA_964539995.1 uncultured Planctomyces sp. | reverse complement strand
CGGCGGTTAAATCAGATCGTTTTGTTACGTTCGCCCTCGCTGCCGCTTCGGGTTAGTGCGTGGCGACGGAAGCCTCTCCAAGACAAGCCGACAGCGGCGGCGCTTTCAGCCGCCAGCCACGCGGCTCGCAACAGCACCGTCGCTGCGACGGCTTGAGATTGGCTGATCCCCGGTTGAGTCCTCAGCAACTCCAGCAGTGCGGCTTCGCGAACGCCGAGGCCGCCGGGGGCGAACATCGCCGCGAAACCCAGGAATGACGCTGATGAGACGTCACCCGTCCAGATGAGCCAGTCGGACAGGGAGGTATCGACTCCAACCGCTCGCAGCGTGCAGCCCAGGCTCAGGCCGTGCATCAGCCACGTCGTCACCGAGAAGAGGCACCAGCCGAGCAAAAATGGGGCGCTGATCGGAGTCGGTGGAGGCTCCGTTTGTGAGGGGGTAACAAGGTGAGGGGGTGACAAGGTGCTAACGGGGGGCGTCAGCTTTTGAGCGATCATTCCGAGCACGCGCGCGACGAACGGCACGAGGACGACGCAAACAATCACCACGCCGATGCCAAACAGCAACGGATGCTCGAACGCCGGGCGGATCGCGGTCGGCAAACCGTCGATCACTCCCTTCGGCCAGACCACGGGAGCCATCGTCAGTCCGACCGCCAAGCCGACTCCCATCGCCACGAGCACCTCGTAGGTCGAGGTCAACGCGGAGACGCTTGGCCGGCAGCCTCGGTCGGCCAGCATTCCCGCTCGGACCAACAACACCGACGCCTTGCCGGGGATGTACTTCGCCAAGTGCCCTGCGAAGTAGGCTCGCGCGACGTCCCAGCGATTCGACGAGCCTCCCAAGCCGTGGATCAACCGATGCCACAACAACACCGACGGCAACCAGCCAACGAGATACAGCACGCTGGCCGCCACCAGCCAAGGCCAGTGAATCGTCACCGAACCGACGTCTCCTTCGCGCCACAGCTTCCATGCTCGTTGCCCCACGAACACGATCACCAGCGAGAACAACACCCACTTCAGCAACGGCCACAGCCGGCGGAAGAGGTTTGCACGAGGCGTTGCTCCAACAGCTTCATCAGTCATGGACGATCCGATTGATCCGATTTCAACAACTCAGCACCAAGGTCACGCAGCGTCGCCAGCAACTCGTCGAGGTCATCGGCGGTGGTCAGCGGGTTGATGATCGTGACTCGCAGAGCACCCACGCCGCCGTAGTTTGTCTGCACGATGTAGAACCGACCTGACTCGATCAGGCGTCGCCGCAGCTCACGCTGGAAAGCGCCGAGCGTTTCCGGCGAAGCCGACTTCAATGCCGCTGGAACGTGGCGAAACGCGACAATGTTGCATTCCGGTTCGTGCAGCGGGACGAAGTCTTCGGTGGCGAGCAGCTTCTCGTAAAAGACGCGGCCGAGATCGAAGGTCACATCGACCAAGTCCTCGAAGAGTTGTTGACCGAACAGCGACCACGTTCCCCACAGGGCGTAGGCCGCCGCTCGCTTCGTGCATTCGAGCGTCAGCATCCCGCTGTCGTACTCGGCCATGCCCGGAGCCGATGGATCGAACAGGTACGGAGCTTCCTGCCGAAACGTCTCGAAGCGATGCCGCTTGTCGCGGTACAGCACGAACGC
>CAZILR010001224.1:0-1637 GCA_964539995.1 uncultured Planctomyces sp. | reverse complement strand
ACATCCCGACGGGCGGTGTGATGTCGGTACACGCGATGCCAAACTCGCAGCGAGACGACGGTGTGCGAACGATGGTGGTGCTCATGGAAATCCTCCGTGCCGCGACCGTTAGGGAGCGGCCGCAGCGTTCTCTGGCCGGGCCGCTCCCTAACGGTCGCGGTACGGCGCGTAGTGATTATGAGAAATCGAACTTGGCCGCCATCGGCATGCGTCGGCCGCTGCCGAAGGCTCGCGCGGTGAGTTTGATCCCCGGCGGCATTTGCCGGCGTTTGAATTCGTTGCGGTCGAGTTTCGTGGCGACCCAACGCACGGTCTCTACCGGGAATTGCTCACTCAGCGTCGCGACCGACTCTTCACGTTCGATCAATCCTTCAAGGATCGCGTCGAGCACCGGATAGGGAGGCAGCGTGTCTTGATCGAATTGATCCGGCGCGAGTTCCGCGCTGGGGGCCTTCGTGATCGAACTGACCGGGATGACTTCGCGACCTTCGCGGACATCGTTGATGTAGCGCGAGACGGCGTAGACGTCGCGCTTGAGCAGGTCGCACAGCACCGCGAACCCGCCCGCCATGTCGCCGTACAAAGTGCAATAGCCGACCGCCAGTTCGCTCTTGTTGCCGGTCGCCAGCGCGAGCCAGCCGTGCCGATTGCTGCGGATCATCACCAGTGCTCCACGAATACGAGCCTGCAAGTTCTGGTCGGCGAGTCCTCCCGGCTGACTGGCCAGATCCGCTCCGACGACGTGCGTCGCTTCGTAGGCACGCTGCATCTCGTCAATCGGGATGATCGCGTGATCGATGCCGAGATTCTCGGCCAGCAATTGCGCATCGGAAACACTGTGCTCGCTGCTGTGCCGGCTGGGCATGAGCAATCCGTGGACATGCTCAGGGCCGGCCGCCTGAGCCGCGATGTACGCCGCCAGCGCCGAGTCGATGCCGCCTGACAGTCCGAGCACGCAGTCTTTGAAGCCGGTCTTCCGCAGGTAGTCGCGCAGTCCGAGGACGAGTGCGTCGAGCAGGTCGGCCTCGCGCGGACGGTTTGAGTGAGAGGGTGAGGGGGTGAGGGGGTGAGAGGGTGAGGGCGGCAGATCAACAACTCGCAGATCGGTGTCAAACGGTGCGAGTTGCTCGATGACGTTGCCGGCGGAGTCGAGTGCGAGGCTGTTGCCGTCGAAGACGAGGTCGTCGTTGCCGCCGACTTGGTTGACGAACACGAACGGCTTGCGATGTCGCGAGACATGCCGCTGCAAAATGTTCAGCCGGCGATGCGGCTTGTCCTTCTCGAAGGGGCTGGCCGAGAGGTTGATGAGCACGTCCGCTCCGAGCGAAACCAGTTCGGCGACCGGATCAAATTGTTGCAGCGGCCGGTCGTGATAAAACGTGTGTGGCTCGCCGTACCAAGCGTCTTCGCAGATGTGGACGCCAAGCTTCACGCCCCGCAATTCGATCGGTCGCACTCGCTCGGCCGGGCGGAAGTATCGCTGCTCGTCGAACACGTCGTAGTTCGGCAGCAGCGTCTTGTGAATCGTGTCGAGTACCTCGCCATCCAGCAGCAAACTCGCCGCGTTTGCGATGCGGCCTTCGGTGACACCCCATTTCGTCGGATGTCCGACCAGCACCGCCAGCCCGCGCGGCAGT
>CAZILR010001223.1:0-1637 GCA_964539995.1 uncultured Planctomyces sp. | reverse complement strand
TGCATCGGCTCCGGCCACGACGCCTGCCGCGCCCGCCGCTGCGTCCACGGACGAAGCGAAGTTCTCCGAAGCAATTGCGGAACTGCCGGAGGAAGATCGCGCGGCGGCGACCGCTCAAAAGTTTTGCGTGGTCTCCAGCAAGAGCCGGCTCGGTTCGATGGGCATGCCCTTCAAAGTGCTGATCGACGACAAACCGGTCTTCCTCTGCTGTGAGGGCTGCAAGGACGAAGCTCTCAAAGACGAACAAGCGACGCTGGCGAAGGTCGAGAAGCTAAAAGCGGCGGCGAAGTAACATGATCGAACGACTGATCGAAGCGTCGATTCGCAATCGGTTTCTCGTGCTGATTCTGGCGGTTGGCCTGTCGGCGGCGGGACTGTATGCCGTCTTCGATACGCCGATCGACGCGATCCCTGACCTGAGCGAGAACCAGGTCATCGTCTTCGCGGACTGGATGGGTCGCAGTCCGCGCGAGATCGAAGATCAGGTGACGTACCCGCTGTCGCGCAAGCTGCAAGGTCTGGCGGGCGTGAAAGCGGTGCGGTCGTCGAGTGAGTTCAACTTCTCGATGATCACGATCATCTTTCAGGATCAGATCGACTTCTATTTCGCTCGACAGCGAGTCACCGAGAAGCTCGGTCAAGCGGGGTCGTTCCTGCCACCGGGAGTGGTGCCGTATCTCGCGCCTGACGCGACGGCGCTGGGGCAGGTGTTTTGGTACACGGTCGAAGTCGGGGCGGTTGGCGATGACAAGGTGACAAGGTGGCAAGGTGACAAGGTGAAGGACGCGGATACCGAGTCCTTCGCCGCTCGCCCTCTCACCGTGTCACCCCCTCACCGTGTCACCCCCTCACCCAGCCGCCTTTGGGCGCTCAACAAGTTTTACATCGCTCCGCAGCTCAACGCGGCGAAAGGCGTTGCCGATGTCGCGATCGTCGGAGGGCTGCCGCTGGAATATCAAATCGACGTGCGGCCGGAATCGTTGCGGGCGTACGGCGTGACGCTCGGTGAATTGAGCACGGCGGTCGCTCGCAGCAACGTGCCGGCCGGCGGTGGTGTCATCCAGAAGAACAATGCCGAGTACATCGTGCGCGGAGTTGGCTGGCTGGAAAACAAGGAGGACATCGAAGGCACGGTGCTCAAAGAGGTCAACGGCACGCCGATCTACGTCCGCAACGTCGCCAGCGTGCAGCTCGGCACACAGTTTCGCCGCAGCGTGTTTGAGAAAGACGGCAACGAAGTCACCGGCGGCGTGGTACTGATGCGGCACGGCGAGAACCCGCTGACCGTCACCGAACGGGTCAAAGAGAAGATTCAAGAACTTCAACCTGGTCTGCCCGACGGCGTCCACATCGTCGCGGCCTACGATCGCACGAGGTTGATTCACGGCGCGATTCACACTCTGACCGAAGTCATGTGGCACGAGATGCTGATCGCGTCGATCGCGATCCTGCTGATCCTGACGCACGTTCGCAGTGTGTTCGTGATCTGCGTGACGCTGCCACTGGCGGTGCTGTTCTCGTTTCTGCTGATGTGGGTATTGCGGCGGCTGGGAGTTATCGACATTCAGGCCAACATCATGTCACTGGCCGGGATCACGATTTCGATCGGTATTCTCGTCGATCAAGCGATCGTGATG
>CAZILR010001222.1:0-1639 GCA_964539995.1 uncultured Planctomyces sp. | reverse complement strand
AAACGCCGCAGCCGATTGCTAACCAATCGGTTGCGGCGAGCAACAATACGGTACAAGCGGAGAGGGCGGGATTCGAACCCGCGGTAGGATTAAAACCCTACACCGATTTAGCAAACCGGCGCATTCGGCCACTCTGCCACCTCTCCGATCCGCGTGCGGACGGGCGGAACTATACCGGACGCAAATCGGAAAGCAACTTTGGTGGATAAGGTGGCCGGTGCGCTTCGCGCCGGGAGGCTGATCCATCACGTCTCTGATGACGTCGTGTCGGTGCGTGACGGGTGACGCGGTCCAAATTCGACGTACGGGCGGCCGAGCCAGCGTTTGATGAGGATCAGTTCGCCGGCATCGTTTCCTTCGATCGCATGCCCGATGAATTGCAAGGCGTACCCAACCACAAACGCGATCAGCGCCCACGAAGCCGGGTAGCTCCAAACGAGAAAATGAATCGGCAGGATGAATGTCACCGGCAGAGCGATCAGATGGATCGCCAGATTGCCGGGATGTAGGTGGCGTTCACGATAATTTTTGAGGAAGCGTCGCATCATTTTGGTCGCGATTCAGAAAAACAAACTCGACTCAACGGATCGTAATGCCGTGACGCCCGGCTTGGAAATCGAGACGTCGTGGCGAGACAATGCCGCGCACTTCGACTGGGGAGTCCGGCGGAGGCGAGAGGCACTACAACACCGTGAGCAATTGGCTGCAACGCTGGTGGGAAACATCTCTGGGCTTGCCGGCGGCCGAACCGGGGCAAGTGTCGCGCTGGAGTTGGACGGCGCGAATGCCTTGGCCGTCTTGGTTGCCACCGGTGTTCGGATGGCTGGCGCTGATCGCTCTGGTGCTGGTCATCATTGAGATCTATCGCCGCGACGGACGATCTCTACGAGTTCAGCAACGAGCCGTCTTGATCGCGCTGCGGTGTTTGGTTTTGTCACTGCTGTTGCTGCTGCTGGCTCAAGTCAGCGTGTCGGTCGAGCGAACCGGCTTACCGTTGGTCGTGGTGTTGATTGACGACTCGGCGAGCATGGGGCTGCGCGATGCGTACTCGTCCGAAGAAGATCGCAAGTTCGTCGCGATGCTCATGGGAGCAGATTCATCCAGTGGCCGGGACGCCGAGCGAATAGAGCTGACACGTCGCATCCTGTCGCGAGGCGACGGGCGATGGTTGCGCGAGTTGCAGCGTCGGCACAAACTCCGCATTGAGAGGTTCTCTGTCGAAGCGATCCCGATCGGCGGTGATTTGGTCGATGACGAATCGGTGCGGCGGTTGATTGCGGAACTCGAAAAGCTCCCGGCTACAGGCGAGGCGACTCGACCAGCCGAAGCGGTGAGGCAAGTTTTGAATCAAACGCGCGGGACGCCTCCCGCTGCCATCGTGTTGCTGACCGACGGCATCGCCAGCAGCGGTGACGCCGATCGACTGAGTGCCGTGGTTCCGCTTGTTCGCGAGCGACTTGTACCGCTGTTCGTCGTGGGCATTGGCAGCGATCAGCCGACACGCGACGTGCAACTCGCGGAATTGATCGTGGATGACGTTGCGTTCGTGAACGATCCGCTGGTGTTTTCGGCGAAGATCAAGTCGTTCGGGGTCGCGGGGCAATCCGCCGCCGTGGAGTTGCGAGAGCGTGGCAAAGAC
>CAZILR010001221.1:0-1639 GCA_964539995.1 uncultured Planctomyces sp. | reverse complement strand
CGGAAGTCGTCGTATTTGAGTTTAAGGGTTCGCTGAGCGAAGGGGTGACCGCGACCGACTTGGTTTTGACCGTGACTCAGATGCTGCGCAAGCACGGCGTCGTCGGCAAGTTCGTCGAGTTCTTCGGTCCTGGCCTCGATCACATGTCGCTGGCTGATCGCGCGACGATCGCGAACATGGCTCCCGAATACGGAGCGACGATGGGCTTCTTCCCGGTCGATGACGAGACGCTCAACTACCTGCGTCGCACCGGCCGTACCGAAAACGAAGTCGATCTCGTCGAGCGGTACTACAAAGAGCAGGGCTTGTTCCGCACCGCCGCGTCGCCGACGCCGCGATTCAGCAGCACGCTTGGTTTGGACCTCGCGACGGTTGAGCCGTCGATGGCCGGCCCGAAACGCCCGCAGGACCGCGTGCTGCTCAAAGAGATGCAGAGCGTTTGGCGCGATCAGCTCGGCAAGGGTTTTGGTCGCACCTCAGCCGGCCCGACTGTTGCGGTCAACGACGGCAGCGGAACGTCGATCACCGACGGAGCAGTCGTCATTGCAGCGATCACAAGCTGCACGAACACCAGTAATCCCAGCGTGATGATCGGTGCGGGATTGCTGGCTCGAAACGCGATCGCGAAGGGACTAACTCGCAAGCCGTGGGTCAAGACATCGCTCGCGCCGGGATCGCGAGTCGTCACCGATTATCTCGCGAAGTCTGGTCTCGACGTCTCGTTGAATGCACTCGGCTTCAACACGGTCGGCTACGGCTGCACGACCTGCATCGGCAACAGCGGCTCGCTGCCGGATCCCGTCTCGAAGGCGGTCACCGAGGGCGACCTCGTCGTCTCGGCCGTGCTCTCCGGCAACCGCAACTTTGAAGGCCGAGTCAACGCACAGGTGAAGGCCAACTATCTCGCGAGTCCGCCGCTGGTCGTCGCGTACGCGATCGCCGGCACGACGGACATCGATCTCACGACGCAGCCGCTCGGCAAAGGCAAGGACGGCAGCGACGTGTACCTCAAAGACATCTGGCCAACACAGGCCGAGGTTGCGAAGACGATCAATTCGTCGATGTCGCCGGAGACGTTCCTCAACGAGTACGGCAACGCGACGAAAGGCCCCGTCGAGTGGCAGTCGATCCCGACCAGCACCGGCGACCTCTACGAATGGGACTTGAAGAGCACCTACATCCAAGAGCCGCCATTCTTCGTCGATATGCCGGCGACGCCCGCTCCGATCAAAGGGATCACCGGAGCACGCTGTCTCGTGAGCGTCGGCGACTCGGTTACGACCGACCACATCAGCCCAGCCGGCTCGATCAAGAAGGATTCCCCCGCCGGCAAGTTCCTGTTGGACAGCGGTGTTGGTGTCGCCGACTTCAACCAATTCGGAGCACGCCGAGGCAACGACCGCGTGATGACTCGCGGCACGTTCGCCAACATCCGCTTGAAAAATCTGCTGGCTCCCGGCACCGAAGGAGGCGTGACCAAGTACCTGCCAACCGGCGAGATCATGCCAATCTACGATGCTTCACTGAAGTACAAGCAGACCAACACGCCGCTCGTCGTCCTCACCGGTGCCGAATACGGCACCGGCAGCTCGCGCGACTGGGCAGCGAAGGGAACGTACCTGCTCGGCATCCGCGCCGT
>CAZILR010001220.1:0-1643 GCA_964539995.1 uncultured Planctomyces sp. | reverse complement strand
GGCCTGAAGGTTCACGACGCCGTGCGCCAAGCGGCGATCACGCGCTTGCGGCCGGTGTTGATGACCGCGCTCGTCGCCAGCTTCGGCTTCCTGCCGATGGCGCTCTCGACCGGCCAAGGAGCCGAAGTGCAACGCCCGCTGGCCACGGTCGTCATCGGCGGAGTCATCGGCGCGATGGTCATGAGTCTGCTGGTGCTCCGCGTGCTGTATTTGTTCTTTGATGCCATCGCCCACGCGATTCAATGGGTCCTGATTCGATACTGTCACATGTCCGAGTCGGTCACTGCCCCGATGCTGGGCTTGCTGGTCGAACACGAAGAAGGTGACTCGCCATTGGTCGGAGTCAGTGAGCATTCCGCCGAAAAGGAACTCACGCATGTTTGAATCGTTCTTGGTGAGCCGGTGGGCGTCAGCCCCCGGACTTTTCGCAACGACTTCCCTGTCCGGTGAGTCCGGGAGCTAACGCTTCCCGGCTCGCCAATCCTCCCTGTTTCACAAAGGAGACCTTGAGATGACCACACGAAAACTTTGGACGGCTTGCGGCTTGCTCGCGACGTTGATGTTCGCGGCAAACGGTTGCGGCGAGCCAACCGCGTCACCGAAGCAAGTCACTCAAACCGACAATCACGCCGACCACGACCACAAGCACGGTGACGGCCATGATCACGACAAGAAGGGGCACGATCACTCCGGCTGGTGGTGCGGCGAGCATGGCCTGCCTGAAGCCGAATGCAGCATGTGCAACTCCAAAGTCGCCGCCGCGTTCAAGGCCAAAGGGGATTGGTGCGACGAACACGACCGAGCCAAATCGCAGTGCTTCAAGTGCGACCCGAAGTTGCAGGAGAAGTTCGCGGCTGTCTACCGCGCGAAGGAAGGCAAAGAGCCGCCGGCCATTGAAGAGTAGGGGCGAGGAACGCGATTGCTCTTTTCTCGCTCCTCACCCCTGTGAAGCTGCGTTAGCAGTGAGGCTTGCGAAGACTTTTTGCGAGCTTCCTGGCCCGACAGTCCGACAAAACGATGAGCCGTCATGTGCGGCTGCCCAAGGAGGGGCGATCATGGGAACTCATTGTTTCGCGAGGCGACTTGCGGCGTTAGCGCTTACGATTGGATTGGCGATTCTTGCCGATTCGCCCGATGTGCGAGCCGAATGGCCCAAATTGTGGCGTAGTTCCAAACCCAAAGTCATGGTCGCTGCGCAACCTTCCGCGGTGAGGCACGCTGTCCACGCAGCGACCACGTCGAACCCGTCGGTGACTCCCGCGTCCGCCACTGTGCAGAAATCGATTCCTTACGAGGAAGTCATTGACGTCCCAGGCAAGTCGCGGCGGAGGGAGGCGGTCGATGCGTGCGACGATCCAGAGGATGCGGCGAGTCCTGGTATGACGCTCGAGGCATTGGTGACGCTCGGCCTGGAGCAGAATCCGCGACTCGCCAAAGTGACCTTTGGAGTCGAGGCGGCGCGCGGTCGAGCGCATCAAGCCGGGCTGTATCCCAATCCGTTGGTCGCGCTGGGGTGGGATGAGTTGGGTGACAAGACCGGTCCTTCCGGCGTCAACACGTTGCCGCTGGTAACGCAAGAACTCGTGATGGGCCGGAAGCTGAAACTGAGCCGAGCCGCCGCTGAGCGTGAAGTCGAACAAGCC
>CAZILR010001219.1:0-1651 GCA_964539995.1 uncultured Planctomyces sp. | reverse complement strand
TTCCCAAACTGGATTCGATCAAGAAGGCGAGCTTCGTTGAGCCGCTCTCGAAATCGGAAGAGACCAAACCAACCGAGACCGAAAAGCCGTAGAGGCTGACCAAGAACCGTATTCGACGACCTCAAAGCGTTTGACAACCGCGAACGTCGAAACTCGGCCTTGCGCAAGGTGTCGCCGGTCGTCAGTGCCGTCACGGCAGCTTCGCCGACCGTTGTGTCGGCGAGGCTGTTTGTGTTTCGCGAAACGGCGGGATGCAAACCTCACGCTCGTCTCTTAGAATCCTCCCCGTGACTCGAACCATCCTCAACCTTCGATCTTCAACCAATCTACCATGACTGATCGCCGAAACCTGTTCAACAAGATCTGGGACTTGCACACCGTGGGGACTCTGCCATCGGGGCAGACGCAGCTTTTCATCGGACGGCATCTGATTCACGAAGTGACCAGCCCGCAGGCGTTCGAGATGCTGCGTGATCGTGGCCTGACTGTGCTGCATCCCGAACTGACGCTCGCGACCGTTGATCACATCATTCCGACGGACAATCAAGCTCGGCCGTTTCTCGACGTTCTGGCCGAGGAGATGATGTCGGCCATCGAAAAGAACTGCCGCGAGTTCGGCGTCACGCTGCTGAACCTCAACGACAAGCGGCAAGGGATCGTTCACGTCGTCGGGCCGGAGCAAGGTCTGACGCTGCCCGGCCTCACGTTGGCTTGCGGCGACAGCCACACGAGCACTCACGGAGCGTTCGGTTGTATCGCCTTCGGCATCGGCACCAGCCAAGTCGCCAACGTGCTGGCGACACAGACGCTCGCGATGGGTCGCCCGAAGGTGCGCCGCATCGAGGTCAACGGCACGCTTGGCAAGGGAGTCTTCGCGAAGGATGTCACGCTGCACGTCATTCGCAAGCTGGGCGTGCAGGGTGGAGTCGGCTTTGCCTATGAATACGCGGGCGAAGTCTTCGATCGCATGTCGATGGAAGAGCGAATGACCGTCTGCAACATGAGCATCGAAGGGGGTGCTCGTTGCGGCTATGTGAACCCGGATCAAACGACGGTCGATTATTTGCGAGGCCGTCCGCTCGCGCCGCAAGGTGCCGAGTTCGACAAAGCCGCCGCGTGGTGGCTGAGCCTCGCCTCCGGCCCGGACGCGGAATTCGACGACGTCGTGAAGTTCAACGCGGCCGACATTGAACCGACCGTGACGTGGGGGATCACTCCCGCACAGTCGCTGGGTGTCAGCGAAGAGATTCCGGCCGTCGCCAGTTATCCGGCGACCGAGCACACGCTCATCCGCGAGGCGTTGCAGTTCATGGATCTCAAGGAGGGGCAGCCGATCAAGGGGACGAAGATCGACGTGGCGTTCATCGGCAGTTGCACGAACTCACGGATCAGCGATCTGCGCGAGGCGGCCGCCGTCGCGAAGGGGCGGCATGTCGCTCCGAACGTCCGAGCGTTGGTTGTTCCCGGTTCGCAGCTTGTCCGTGAACAGGCCCAACGCGAGGGACTCGATCGCATCTTCACCGAGGCGGGATTTGATTGGCGTGAAGCGGGCTGCTCGATGTGCCTTGCGATGAACCCCGACAAGTTGCAGGGCCGCGAAGTGTGTGCCTCGTCGAGCAACCGCAATTTCAAAGGCCGCCAGGGGAGTCCG
>CAZILR010001218.1:0-1653 GCA_964539995.1 uncultured Planctomyces sp. | reverse complement strand
GGGCGGGTCATGCGATGCCGGAGCCTCTGCCGAAAACGGACTTGGGATCGTGGCACAGGCGTCTCGCCTGTGTCCTATCAGGACAGGCGAGCTGCCTGTCGCTACGGGAGATCGTCGATGCACGAGCGGTATTGGGGACGGAATGACTTCGCGATGCAAGGCACGCTCGGACAAGGCGATTTGATCGAGACTCCGCCGCACGAAGAGGCGTTGGCTCGGCTGGGATATTTGGTCGAGCATCGTCGCCGTTTTGGCTTGATGCTTGGCCCGGCCGGCACTGGCAAATCGCTAGTTCTGCGAACCGCAGCTCGTGAAGCGAAGCGGCTCGGCTGTGAAGTCGCGATGATTGACCTGTTCGGGATCGACTCACACGACCTGCTCTGGCAACTGGCGATCGCTCTGCGGTTGGGGCCGACCGAGCGTTGGTCGCACGCGACTCTGTGGCGAGCAGTGACGGATCACTGGCACGCACTGCACTCGGCGCGTCTGCCGAGTGTGCTGCTGTTCGACCACTTGGAACGGGCCGAAGTGGATTGCCTCAGCATGATCGAACGCTGGCTGCATCTCGACGTCGCGAACGACGGCTGCTTGACGGTGCTGGCAGCCGCTCGCGAGGACGGCGATGGATTGCGGCTCTCGGAACTCGCGGAGCACTCCGATCTGCGCATCGAGTTGCCTTGTCTCGACCGGCAAGAGACCGCGACCTTCGTTCGCGAATTGCTCTTCAAAGCCAAACGCCCGCGCGAAACATTCCATCGCGATGCCATCGAAACGCTGTTCGACCTGAGCGGCGGCTCGCCGCGCGAGATCGTTCGCATGTGTCAGTTGGCTTGGGCTGCTGCCGAACGGGACGAACTCGATCACATCGACTCTGCGATGCTGTTGGATGTCGCGAGCGAGCGACCACGATCAGTGCGTCAGCCGGTGCCTCACCAGAAAATCTGGCAGCGATACGAACAGGCCGTCAGCGATGCCACAATGTAGCCTTCATCGCTCCGCGTGAAGTTAGCCGGTCGCGCGATCGAGGTTGGATTGCGCAAAGGCGTCGTTTGTCGATTCGGCTTTCCTCACGCGGAGCGGTGAGGGCTACTTTGGCGACGCTTGGCCGCTCCCTCACGGTCGCGGTACTGTTTACGCGGGGCAACTCACTCAACTCGGACTGACCACATGCAAACTCGACCGCTGGGCCGCACGGGGCTGAATCTGCCGATCCTCAGTTTTGGAGCCTCGTCGCTGGGCCAAGAGTTTCGGAGCGTGAAGCTCGACGAGGCGCTCAGCAGCGTGCGCGTCGCGCTGGAGTGCGGGCTGAACTTCATCGACACGTCGCCGTTCTACGGCCGCGGCATGAGCGAAGTCTTGACCGGCATCGCGCTGCGCGACGTGCCGCGAGACCAATATCTGCTCTGCACGAAGCTCGGCCGATACGACCTCGCGCATTTTGATTTTTCAGCCAAGCGCGTTGCCGAGAGCGTGGACGTCAGCCTGCATCGGCTGGGGACCGATCATCTCGACATCTGCCTGTGCCACGACATCGAGTTCGTCGAGATGCAGCAGATCGTGGACGAGACGCTGCCGGCATTACGAAAACTGCAACAGGCGGGCAAAGTGCGGTTCGTGGGCATCAGCGGCTATCCGATGAAGCTGTTCCGCTTC
>CAZILR010001217.1:0-1654 GCA_964539995.1 uncultured Planctomyces sp. | reverse complement strand
CGGATCCTCGGAGTAGCCTTCGATCAAGTCGCCGACCGAGATCACGAACTCCGGCTGCAAGAGGTTGATCTTCTCGACCGCTCGCGAGAAAACACCCGGCCGACGTCCGCCGGTTCGATCCGACACGATCGCGAATTGAAAACTGTTCGGGCGGCGATTGATCTCCAGATGCGTGAACGGGTTCTTGGCTTCGACGCGAATCGACAAACCGTCTTTGGCCGTCGCCGGAGCACCACCCGTCGGAGCCCCCGTGACCTTCCACGTCGCCGCTGCTCCCAGCAATCCGATCACCGCCACCAAGATCGTCAACTGTCGCATGTCGTTCTCCGAGCCAAAGAGAGTGCGGAACCAAGCCCTGAATCGCGAGGCAAGTTATCGGGGTCGCGGGAGGCTCGCAACTTGGGCGGAGCTTTC
The DNA here is from genome assembly GCA_964539995.1 of uncultured Planctomyces sp. Lineage (GTDB taxonomy): Bacteria > Planctomycetota > Planctomycetia > Planctomycetales > Planctomycetaceae > SXKJ01. Next base: position 1,240 of record CAZILR010001217.1, on the reverse strand, counting down.
GGAAACTAACCCGAAGCGCCTGCGAGGGCGGTCGCTTCAAGCGACGATGTTCGTGGATGAAAGTCGGTGAAGCATTCGCCCTCGCTGGCGCGTCGGGTTAGTCTGGTCGCGAACGCTTCAGGAGGCATCGACGATGCTCGGACTTCGAGAACTGTTGACTGCGGTGCTGATTTGTCTGACGTCGGCCACGTTTGCCGCCGAGCAACGGCCGCCGAACGTCGTCTTCATCCTGGCGGATGATCTCGGCATCAATGATCTGAGTTGCTACGGCCGCAAGGATCAGGCGACGCCGCGGCTCGATCGGCTGGCGGCAGAGGGGATGCGGTTCACGTCGGCGTATTGTGCTCAGCCGATTTGCTCGCCGTCGCGAGCGGCGATCATGAGCGGGTTGGCTCCGGCGCGGCTGCACATCACGACGTTCTTGCCGGGACGCGGCGATGCTCCGTCGCAGAAGCTGCTGCACCCGAAGATCAACATGCAGCTCGCGCTGGAACACACGACGCTCGCCGAGCACCTCAAGACTGCCGGCTACGCGACGGCGTGCATCGGCAAGTGGCATCTCGGCGGAGCGGGCTTCGGGCCGAAGGAACAAGGGTTCGATGTCGTCCACGCCGGCAAACCAAACACCCCGCCGACCGCTGAGGAAGGTGGCAAAGGGGAGTACGACCTGACCGCTCAGGCGATCGACTTTGTCCGAGCGAACAAAGACAAGCCGTTCTTTCTCTACCTGCCGCACAACAACCCGCACATCCCGCTGGCTGCGAAGCCGGAGCTGATCGCGAAGTTCAAAGACAGTTTCAACCCGACGTATGCCGCCGTCGTACACACGCTCGACGACAGCGTCGGCCGGCTGCTGGACGTGTTGGATGAACTTAAGCTGCGCGACAACACGCTGGTCGTCTTCACGTCCGACAACGGTGGAGTCCACCTTCCGGAATTGAAGGAAGACGCTCCGACGCACAACACGCCGTTCCGCGCCGGCAAGGGCTACCTCTACGAAGGTGGATTGCGTATCCCGCTGATCGTGCGGCTGCCGAAGGTCGTGTCGGCCGGCAAAGTCGTGAACACGCCGGTCATCAACACCGACTGGTTGCCGACGATCCTCGATTTGTGCGGCGTCCCATTCGAGTCGAGCAAGTCCGACGGTGTCAGCCTCACGCCGCTGTTGAAAGGGGATGTGTGGCAACGTGGGCATTTGATGTGGCACTTTCCGCACTACAACAATCAAGGAGGCCGGCCC
>CAZILR010001216.1:0-1659 GCA_964539995.1 uncultured Planctomyces sp. | reverse complement strand
GGGCCGACGACACTGGTCCTCCATTTACGTTTGTGCGCGGCCGCGTACGCTACCATCGCGAGGCCGCCGTGGACTGGGAGCGTCACGAACGCCGCCGAAGACGACCGCCACCCGTGTCCCGTTCAGATCTGAGCACGACGAGCGAACCATCGTCGAAGCAGGGCCCGGAGGATTGCACGTGACGCGTACGATGCCGTTTGCGGCCGCGCGTGGCATGAACCGAATCGAGGCGGCGCGATACGTTGGCCTGTCGCCCGGAACCTTCGACCTTTTGGTGAAAGAGGGCGTCATGCCGAAGCCACGGCGTGTGCGTTCAAGGCTCATCTTTGATCGGATTGAGCTGGACGCAGCTTTCGATGCTCTTGGGGAGGCGGCGAGCGCAGCGAATAGCAACGACTTCGATGCTGCTGCGCGGTGACTAAGGTACGTCTCCCGTTTCTGCAGACATTTCGTGATCGTCACGGGCGGCAGCGCTCGTATTATAGGCGAGGCGGGCGAAGCATCGCGCTACCTGGGTGTCCAGGCGACCGTGAGTTTCTTGAGGCCTATGAGCGCGCAGCGGAGCAGTTTGCAGCCCGAGCGGCGCATACTTCCGCGCAGCTGGAGCCGGGTACATTCGACGCATTGGCGGCAGCGTACTTCCGGTCACCGAGCTTCATCGACCTTAAAGCCAGTACACAGGCGGCGTATCGCCGCGAGATCGAGCGATGGTGTCAGGAGCACGGAAAAAAGCGCGTCGCTCATCTTCAACGGCGGCACGTTCGAAATCAGATGGCGGCGCGTTACTACGGCATGTCGCTGGTCGACTATGAGCAGGCGTTGGCAAAGCGAGCGACGTTGAAGTTCGATCCCGAGAGTGACGCGGGCGGTCCTGAAGCCGCTAACAATTTGCTTCGCGCGGTCCGCATCCTATGCGCCTTCGCGATAGATGACGATCCGGCGTGGCGTGCTGACAATCCAGCGCTTGGTATAAAGAAGTTCAGAATGCGCGGCGACGGCTTCGTCGCGTGGACTGAGGACGATGTGGCCCAATACCTTCGCTATTGGCCGGCCGGATCACGTCAACGCTTGGCATTGCTGTTGTTGCTCTACACGGGCCAGCGGCGAGGGGATGTGATCTTGATGGGGCGTCAGCACCTGTCCGGCGATAGCATTCGTGTGAAGCAATCAAAGACGGGTGCACATCTCACGATACCGCTGCATCCGGATTTGCGCGTTGTGCTGGAGAAGCTTTCGTCTGAGAGCCTGACTTTCCTCAGCACGCAGTACGGTCGTCCATTTAAGGATGGCGCGTCGTTCGGCAACAAATTCCGCGAGTGGTGTGATGCGGCGGGCCTCACCGGTCGAAGCGCGCATGGCCTGCGCAAGTCCGCTGCTGTCCGCCTCGTTGAGGCGGGTTGCACAACCAAGGAAGTCCAAGCGATCACTGGCCACGCGTCGCTCCGTGAAGTCGAGCGCTACACCAAAGCCGCCGAGCAAGAGAAGCTCGCGCGACAAGCGATTGCACGTCTGATTTCGAACGGTTGACGAACAAAGTGTCAAACCGCAAACGGCGAAAGTGTCAAACCTCACCGCGATGCCTTGAAACGCAAGGAGATCATCGCGGGAGTGGCGACCCCGGAGAGATTCGAACTCCCGACCATGTCCTTAGGACGGACC
>CAZILR010001215.1:605-1664 GCA_964539995.1 uncultured Planctomyces sp. | reverse complement strand
ACACCAGCTTCGCGATCGGCTTGCCGTTGTTGCCGATTTTGAAGGGGCGGCCGTCGGGCGAGAAGATTTCTTTGTCGTACGGAATGCCCATCGCCACCGCGATGGTCGCGTTGAGTTCTTCCGGAGTGACGCCGTCGGATTCCACGCGGAAGGCGTTCTCGTCGCTTTGGCCGTAGACTTGGCCTGCTTTGATCGGGCCGCCCGCCAGCACGCACGAGAACGCGGCGGGGTGATGGTCTCGGCCGCTGTTCTGGTTGATCTCCGGCTTGCGGCCGAACTCGGTGCCGATCACGACCAGCGTATCCTTCAACAAGCCTTTGCTGTTGAGGTCCGCGATGAGGTGCGCGGCGGCATTGTCGAGCTCGGTGCCGATGGTTCCCATCTTCGTCCACAGATCAACGTGATGGTCCCAGGTGCCAAGCGAGACCTCGATGTATCGCACGCCATGCTCGACTAACCGCCGAGCTAGCAGGCATCCCTTACCAAAGCGAGTGTCGCCGTAGGCTTTCTTTGCGTCGTCCGATTCTTTGCTGATGTCGAACGCCTTCAGGTCTTCGCTGCGTAGGAGGTGGATCGCGTCGCCGTAGAGATCGTCGTAACCATTGACCTTGCGGTTTTTCTCGGCCAGCTTGCGGAAGTCCTTGTCAAACGCGCGCGACAGATCCATTCGCTTATCGAACGCCGAGTCGGTCAGGTACGACGGCGACTTGGTGTTCTGCAAACCGAGCGACGGATCGCCGACCGGCACTGGAGCGAACTCGGCACCGAGATACCCCGGTCCAATGCCACCGCCGACTTGCACGGCGACTGGCAACTCCTTGTGGATCCGGCCGAGCGACTTGTGAACCCACGACCCCAATCCCGGATGCCGCGTCGTCGCGATCGGTTTGTAGCTGGTGCTCATCAAGTACCGAGCTGGCTCGTGCGCGGCGGTGCTGGTGTTCATCGAACGGATGACCGCCAGCTTGTCGGCGATTTTGGCCAGTTCCGGCAGCTTCTCGCCAAACTGCACGCCGGAGATCTTTGTTTGGATCTGCTTCGTTTCTCCCTGCACCTTGC
>CAZILR010001215.1:0-595 GCA_964539995.1 uncultured Planctomyces sp. | reverse complement strand
TCTTCGGCTTGGGGTCGAACGTGTCGAGCTGCGACATCGCCCCTTGCATGTAGAGGTAAATCAGGTGCTTTGCCTTACCGCCGCTGCTACTCGATGACGACGGCTTGGCGGGAGCCGCTTTCTTCTTCTCGTCAGCCGCTTCAAGAGCCGCCGCGAAGCCAGCCGGCAACACGGTCACACCGAGGCAATACTTGGCCATGTCGGTCATCAACTGACGGCGGGAGAGGTCGTCCAGACGAGAGGGATCGAACTGAAACATGATTGACCTTTGTAGGATGGCCGCCCTCGGCCGTCCGTGTTTTGTTATTCGTTGTTGCTGTGAATCGTCGAACCGCAGGACGGCCGAGGGCGGCCATCCTACGAATTATTGCACGAACAAGAATTCGCGGGTGTTGAGCAACGCCCAGATGACGTTGCCGATGCCGGCGGGGCCGGCGGCTTTGATTTCTTTTTGAGCGACCGCCTTCTCGGCGGCGGTCGGATGGCGATTGAGGATGACCGTGAAAATCTTGCTGATCTGGCCATCCGTCGTCGCGGCGGCGGTGACTTCGTTGTAGATCACCGAGCCTTGTTCCAGCATCATGTGCGTGACCGG
>CAZILR010001214.1:0-1665 GCA_964539995.1 uncultured Planctomyces sp. | reverse complement strand
GGCCTCGACGAAGCTCACAAACGCTGGGCGATCTACGACCACCTCACACGCCGCGGCCTCGACCGCTTCGCCAAACAGATTCGGCGAGAAAGTAGCCCTCACCGCTCCGCGTGAGGAAAGCCGAACGTACAAAGATCGTCGTTCCAACTGCTGCGCTGCATGCACGCCCGGCTGACTTCACGCGGAGCGGTGAAGGCTACTTTGAAGGCGATATTGATGAGCTACGACTTCTTTGCCCTCGGCGCATCGGGCGGCTTTGGTGCCGACGCACTCAATGGCGTCCGCTCAAGCTCTGACGCACAACCCAAACGCCCTCGGTGAGTCCGGATTGGATCGCGCGGGTTGTCTTTCGTCTGATCGTAGATGCTCAGCAGTTTGTCTTTGTCGAACGTCATCTGCTCACGGCTCTGGCCGGTCAGATCGTAGATGCTGGTTAACTCGATCGCGTCGCAGGGGCACGCCTCTTCGCACATTCCGCAGAAGATGCAACGCAACTCATCGAGCACAAAGCTCTGCGGGCGTTTGTCCCGATCCGGCCAGTCCTTCGAGGCATCCTCAGCCACGATCGAGATGCAATGAGCCGGACAGGCTGTCGCGCACATCATGCACGCCACGCAGCGGACTCGTCCCTGCTCGTCGCGGTTCAGCCGATGCACTCCGCGATAATTCAACGGCAGGTCGGGTTTTTCTTCCGGAAACTGTTGCGTGACCGAGTGCTGCTCGACCGTGTGCTTCATCGCAACTTTTAGCCCGCCAGCAACAGCGGGCAGGAACGTCTGCTCCCAGAAGCTCAGCTCCGGCTCTTCGATCCAGACAACATCTTTTTCTTGAATGGGCATATCTTCGTCTCACTTCGTTTAACCGCACGCCGCAGGCACGCGCGTTTCACGGCCAGTGAATCTTTTCTTATTTCGTCGCGCACGCCTGCGGCTTGCAGTTAAACGACGGATTTCGCTTTCAATGATGACTCGCAATCAACTGCTCCACGGGCTTTGCTCGGCGAGTTGACGGCGGTGCCGGCTTGAAGCCGAGATAACCCGCCGTGCAGAACAACACGAACGAACTGACCGGGAGCCAGAACCAGCTCAACTCGAATTCACGAACGACCATCACGCAGACCATGTTGGCGAGCGACAACGGGATCAGCACCTTCCAGCACAACCCCATGAGTTGGTCGAACCGGAATCGAGGCAGACACCAGCGAAGCAACATGATCAGCAACAAAACGCCGAAGACTTTCGTCAGCAATACGCCGATCTTCAGCACGGTCGCCAGTGTCCCGACGCTCGCCGCCTCGGCAATGCCGGGGAAGTGCCAGCCTCCCAAGAACAGTACCGAACACAGAAAGCTGACCGTGAAGACGTGCGTGTACTCGCCGAGGAAGAACATGCCGAACTTCAACGCCGAGTACTCGGTGTGATAGCCGCCGATCAATTCCTGCTCGCATTCTGGCAAGTCGAACGGCAGACGATTTGATTCCGCCAGTGCGGCCAGGAAGAAGATCAAACCGGCCAGCGGCTGATACCAGATGTTCCATCCGAACAACCCGCCTTGTGCCTGCGCGTCAACGACTGTCTCCAAGTTGAGCGAACCGGCCATCAGAGCGATGCCGAGCACCGACATCCCCAACGGGATTTCGTAGCTCACGACTTGATCAATTGACCG
>CAZILR010001213.1:0-1668 GCA_964539995.1 uncultured Planctomyces sp. | reverse complement strand
AATCAACGCGGTTAGCAGCAACATTTTGCGAGTCATTTGGAATTCCTCTCGTCTTCTCAGAACGGCACGGAGTTTACGAACTCGGCCAGTGATACGCCAAGAAGTAAATCACCACGCCCGTCACGGACACATAAACCCAAATCGGAAACGTCACCTTCGCGATCCGCCGATGCCCCGCCCAATTCGCCGGCTGTCCAAGCCGCTCGGCCTTGTCCGCCGTGAGCCCCTTCCAAATGGTCAGCGGAGCGAGCACCGCCACGAAGAATGCCAAGAACACATGGCTGATCAGAATCGAGTAATAGACCGGTCGGATCAGTCCGACACCTTCAAACTTCTTGGACCCGCTGCCGGTGTAGTGCTGCAACGCCGCGTGATAAACGAGGTAGCACACCAGAAAAACAGCCGATACCGCAAACGCCGTCAGCATCGCCCGTTTGTGAGCCTCACGCTGCCCGCGCCGAATCAATTGCCAGCCAAGCAGCAGCAAGACCGTCGCCAATCCGTTTAGCGACGCATTCACTGGCGGCAGCCACAACACCCAATCTGGAACGTGGAGATTCGTCATTCGGGCTTCGCGCGTCCTTCGTCAGTGGATGTTTCGTCCTTCGTCAATTTCTTCAACCGCTTTTTCAGCTCGCGCCGCAACTGTGAAAACTCCGCTTCGTCGGTCGAGAGCCACTTCCCTTGCACGACTCCATGTTCATCGACCAGCAACACGTTGTTCGTGTGGATGAACTCGAAACCGGGTGCCCGAAGTTCTCCTTCGGCTTCCTGCACCGGCATCAGAAAGCTGCCGTTAATCAACGGGTAGATTTTGCCTTTCAACTTGGACGGATCGGTCAGAAACAACCAGCGATCGGGATCGGCGTTGTACCCGGCGGCGTACTTGGAAAGCTGCTCCGGCTGATCTCGTTCCGGATCGACGGTGATGGTCACCAACCGCAGATCGGTGTCCTCGAAGAACTCCTTCTGCAACCGCTGCATCGCCGCCGAGACTTTCGCGCACGGCCCCGCGCAATTCGTGAAGATGAAGCTCACGACCCACGGATGCCCTTCGAGGTCCGACTTGTGAATGACTCGCCCGCTCCGCTCCGTGAGTTCAAAATCGGAGATGCCCTCTTCGCTCCACTTCATTTCGATCTTCACGACCTTCGGCCGGCCGTTGTTGTTGTCTTCCTCCTCGATTGAATCGGTTCCTTGAGCGAATGGTTTCGAGTCGGAGGAGTTTCCGCCGCGCATCCCAAATGCGACCCACGCCACGATCAGAACGCAGCAAAACAAACCATTGATCACGAAGAACCAACGCAGAGCACTGGGTGGTCCGCTCGGCTGAACCGAAGCGTCGCTCGCAATCATCGACTTGTCGGACGAAGAACTATCGGACATTGATCACGCTCCTGCGGTGAGTCAGCCAGCAGGCCAACGTCACCGTCAACACACAGAACCCACACGTCGCTGCGAAGCACATCGACAGACTCGGCAGCGAACTGCTCGCCGAAACTTCGGCCAGCGTCGGAGACATCAACCGCCGCAGGCCAGCCACTCCGTAAGTCAGCGGGTTCAACCGCATCACCCACGACAGCCAGCCGGACTCCGGCACCGGAAAAAACGAAATAATAGTCGCGCCAGCGCGGGCTGAGCGCCTCGCTCAGCGCCCATGACAGCAGC
>CAZILR010001212.1:0-1673 GCA_964539995.1 uncultured Planctomyces sp. | reverse complement strand
GTCGTTTTATCTGCTGATGGGCTGGATTCCGATTCTGCTGTTGCCGCAATTGTTCCGGCATCTCGGCGTCGATGGAGTCGCCTGGATCGTGACCGGAGGAGTGGCGTACTCGTCGGGCACTTGGTTCCTGATCAATGACGAGCGCCGCTTTCATCACGCCGTCTGGCACCTCTTCACGATGCTCGGCAGCGCGTGTCACTACTTGGTCGTCTTGAACTACATCGTGCCGCGCGCGTGAACCGATCGCTACCAGCGGCCGCGAGTGCTTGCCTGCAACAGTTGGAAATTCTGAATGCCGAGAATGGCGAACATGATCATCAGGAAGCGATCGCCGTCTCCCTGTTGAGCGAACTCGAATGCGCACCACGCGACCATTCCGGCGCAAACCGCGATCGAAAGTTTGAGCGCTAGCTCCCACGCATCGAACGCTCGGAATCGACCGATCACCTGATGAGCGATTTGTCCGCCATCCAGAGGCCAGACTGGAATCAGATTCAGCAAGCTCCAAGACCAATTGGCCCAGAGAAGCACTTCGAGCAAAGTCAGCACATACTCGTGCGCAGTCCGGATTTGTCTTGGAAACTGACGCACCAGCAAGCTCAGCGCGCCCCACAAAAGAAACCCTGCCGCCGGACCAGCCGCCGAGATGATGATGTTTCCCATCCGCGATGGGTTCACATTGCAGGTCGCATAGCCGCCGAAGGTCTGCAAAACGATTTCTGAACGGCCGCCGTAGTGCCGGATCGCGAAAGCATGTCCCAGTTCGTGAATCAGAATCGAAATGAAGACCGCCAGGACGCCAACGAGCTTGTGGTCGAGTCGGTCAGACACATTCCAAATCACGATGGCCGATGTCAGCCAGAACCAAGGGCTGACTCGGACAGGAAATCCGAAGCAGCGGAAGCGAAGGTCGTATTCGGTCGGCGCGATTTGCTGGCCAAACATGGTGGCATCCAAGGTCTGAGTCGAAAGAACTGCGGGACTGTAGTCGTCTCGCGGAGAACGGCAAAGCGGCGAGAAGACGTTGATTGTCGCCGCGAATGAGCACGTCTAAACTCGCCGCATCAACGTAGCTGCCTCGCTCCCACGAGGCAGAGCCAAGGCCATCGACTTTCAACCACGGAGTCGGTCCTTAATGCTCCGCTACGTTCCCAGGAAACGACTTCTTCTTTTTGTCCCTTGCAGCACAGTGAAAGCATCATGGCCCGTATCAATGACAACTATCTGAAACTCAAAGCAGGATACCTCTTCCCGGAAATCGGCCGCCGCGTGGCGAAGTTCGCGGCGGAGAATCCCTCGGCCAACATCATTCGGCTGGGGATTGGCGACGTCACCGAACCGCTGATCCCGGCGGTCGTCGAGGCGTTTCATCGAGCGGTCGATGAGATGGCCAAACGTGACACGTTCAAAGGCTACGGGCCGGAGCAGGGCTACGACTTCCTGCGAACGGCGATCGCTCAGAATGACTATCAGGCTCGCGGAGCGGACGTGTCGGCGGACGAGATTTTTGTTTCGGACGGCTCGAAGTGTGACACGGGTAACATCCTCGACATCTTCGGCGACGACAACGTCATCGCCGTGACCGACCCGGTTTATCCGGTCTACGTCGATACGAACGTCATGGCGGGACACACCGGCCCGGCCGACGACGCTGGCCGCTACGGCGGATTGGT
>CAZILR010001211.1:1285-1675 GCA_964539995.1 uncultured Planctomyces sp. | reverse complement strand
GACGTCTCGCAAGTTCGAGACGCTCTTTGGCGGCCCGCCGCGACAGCCGGAAACGCCGCTGACACAGCGTGAGATGGATCTCGCCGCGTCGGTCCAAGCGGTCACGGAAGAGATTCTGCTGCGGATGTCGCGTTACGTTCATACCCTCACCGGCCAGAAGCAGTTGTGTCTCGCGGGCGGCGTCGCGCTCAACTGCGTGGCGAACGGCCGCATTCTCCGCGAAGGCCCGTTCGAGGACTTGTGGATTCAACCCGCCGCCGGCGACGCGGGTGGAGCGCTCGGAGCCGCGCTGTTTGTCTGGCATCAGTTGCTGGGCAAGCCGCGTCAAACTAACCCGAAGCGGCCGCGCGGGGGCCCCCTTCAAGTCACCCCCCGTTAGGGGTCTTCTGT
>CAZILR010001211.1:479-1275 GCA_964539995.1 uncultured Planctomyces sp. | reverse complement strand
CTACCCCCACGCGCCTGCGTGGGCCACCGCTACAACACCCGCCGTTTACGATGTCTTCGGGAGCGCCCGCCCTCGCTGGCGCTTCGGGTTATTCTGGCGACTCCCAGCACGGCTCGCTGCTCGGCCCGCGATGCGACGAAGCGGACATCAAAGCCTTCCTCGACGCGAAGGGGGCGACGTACCGCTACTTCGACAACGACGACGAGCTTTGCCGATTCGTCGCTAATCTGATCGCCAGCGAAAACGTCGTCGGCTGGATGCAAGGCCGCATGGAGTTCGGTCCGCGAGCACTCGGCAGCCGCAGCATCCTCGGAGACGCGCGCAGTCCGCAGATGCAATCGGCGATGAACGTGCGAATCAAATTCCGCGAGTCGTTCCGCCCGTTCGCTCCGTCGGTGCTCGAAGAACGTGTCGATGAGTTCTTTGAAACTCGGCCGCACGAGCAATCGCCGTACATGCTGCTGGTCGCCAACGTGCGCGAGTCGAAACGGACTCAGCGACCGGCGGACGCTCCGAAGCTGGCCGGCATCGACAAGCTCAAAGAGCTGCGGTCGTGCATCCCGGCGGTGACTCACGTCGATAACTCCGCCCGCATCCAAACCGTCGATGCCGAGCGGCACGGCCGCTACTACCGCCTGCTCAAAGCGTTCGAGGCCCAGACCGGCAGCCCGGTCGTCATCAACACCAGCTTCAACGTCCGCGGCGAGCCGATCGTCCTGAACCACGAACACGCCCACCGCTGCTTCCTCGCCACCAACATGGACGCCCTCGTCCTCGAACGTTTTGTGCTGCTCAA
>CAZILR010001211.1:0-469 GCA_964539995.1 uncultured Planctomyces sp. | reverse complement strand
ACCAACCCAACGCGGCGGAGCAAACGCTTGAGACGTACCTCAAAGAGTTCGCGTTGGATTGAGGTTTGTCGTTGCACACATAGGCGGCATTGTCATCAGTTGTCTGGATTGGGAGACCGCTAATGCATCCGAAATGGGAACTGCTGCAACCCAAATTGGACCAGTTCGGAATCAGCTCTGACGACGAGCAAATAGTTGATATTTCGGGGAGCGTTCAAACAGGCGAAGGCAAGCATGAGGTCTGTATCTTCACGCTCCCTCGATACGTTGAACTGGCAAAGGTGACAAGAAATTCGGTCTTTCCAGTTTTGGTAGCCTTCGGTCCGTGTTTCGACACCCATGTGCGTCAAGAAGAGCGGGCCATTTCTACAATTCGCTCATTGCACCCGTACTCATCGGGGCTCCCGGAAAAACTGGTCCTATTGGCAGTGATTTCATCCAGCAATGGCCCAGCATTTTGCGATGCGTT
>CAZILR010001210.1:0-1680 GCA_964539995.1 uncultured Planctomyces sp. | reverse complement strand
CTCCGTTGAGCCATTCGATCGAGCACTCGGCGACAATGTCATCAACATCTTCAAGATTCTGGCCGCGATGGACATCACCGAGAAACGCAAGTCGCTCGACGGTAGCTTCCGCGCGCTGACCGATGGACGTGAAATCGACTTCCGCGTTGCCACGCAGGGAACTCGTGACGGCGAGAAAATGACCCTGCGCATCCTCGACCAATCGAATTCCGTCAGCACGCTGCTCGACCTTGGCTTCCGCAAACAACTCGAAGAACAACTCAAAGAGGTCGTCCATCAGCCGCACGGACTGCTGCTCGTCTGCGGTCCGACCGGAGCCGGTAAGTCCACGACGTTGTATGCCTGCTTGAACGACATCGACTCGTACCAGCAGAACATCATCACCATCGAAGACCCCGTCGAATACAAGATGGCGAATGTTACGCAGATCGAGATCAACACGAAGGCGGGGCAGACTTTCGCCACCTCGCTGCGCAGCGTGCTGCGGCAAGACCCGGACGTCGTCATGATCGGCGAAATTCGCGACGGTGAAACGGCCAACATCGCCTGCCAAGCGGCGAACACCGGCCACATGGTCTTCTCGACGGTTCACGCCAACGACGCCATCACCGCGCTGTATCGCATGATCGATCTCGGCGTGGACGTGTCGATGCTGTCGAGTTCTCTGAGTGCGATCCTCGCGCAGCGTTTGGCACGACGGCTTTGCACCGATTGCAAAGAGTCGTATGTCCCAAAACCGGAGTTCTTGAAAAAAGCCAACCTCCCGGCGGAGAAGATCGACAAGCTCTACCGCCCACCCAAGGAAGGCGAGAACGCCGCCTGTCCGAATTGTGGTGGCATGGGCTATCGCGGCCGAGTCGGTGTCTACGAACTGCTGGTGATCAACGATCGCATGCGCGACCTGATCCGAGAGAAAGCCGCACTTTCGGCGCTCAAAGCGGAAGCTCGCAAAGGCGGAATGCTCTACATGCAGGAAGAAGGATTGCGATTGGTCGTGAAAGGCATCACGTCGATCGACGAGTTGCTGCGGGTCGTGAAGTAGAAATCTGTGGAGAGCCAATATGGCTGTCATCGACATTTTGCTCTTGTTGATCTTCGGAGGAGTGACGTACTGCGTCGCCGGCGAAGGTGCTTGGGGCGCGGCGATCACCGCATTCTGTGTGATCCTCGGTGGACTGGTCGCGATGAATTTCTTCGAGCCGATTTGCGACAACTTGCTCGGATCGAACTACTACTGGCAGGCACGGCTGGATTTGATCGTGCTGGTGGGATTATTCGGAGCAGCAGTCGCCGGATTGAGAGCCGGAGCGGACTATCTTTCGCCGACGTACATCGGCGTGCATCGGATGCTTCACGAAAGTGCTCGCTGGGGCTGCGGTGCATTGGCCGGCTATGTGACGATGGCGTTCCTGCTGACCGCTTTGCACACCGCGCCGCTCGGTCGTGAATTCATGGGGTTCAAAGCGGAGCGTGGAAATTTCTTTGGCATGGCTCCCGATCGACAATGGCTGGGCTTCACGCAATGGACCAGTGAATGGGTCTTCTCGAAATATCCCAAACGCATCTTTGATGGGCCAGAAAAAAGCATGGGTGATACGACTGTGGTCACGAACACGGTGTGGCCCTCGTTCCCGATTCGGTACGCCTCGCGACGGCAGATCGGAGCCGGCGGCGGTGCCT
>CAZILR010001209.1:0-1681 GCA_964539995.1 uncultured Planctomyces sp. | reverse complement strand
GCGATGGAGTTGTTCGCGTCCGCCTGCGTCCTCAGCCGAATCGATTCTGAAATGACCGACTCGCACCTGCCGTCGGACGAGTTGGATCGTCGCGTGAAAACGGCGAGTTATTTCCTGTCGATGTCGGCTCGGAGAATCGACGATGAATTGAAAGCCCTGAGCCGCAACGACGACGCGCAGTTGCGTGCCGCTGGAACCGGTCTCTGATTTGTCACCGCGGCCCCATCCGCATCGCTCCGTCGATGCGCAGGACAGTGCCGTTGAGCATTCGATTTTCAAAGGCGTGTTCGACCAGTGCCGCAAACTCATCCGGCTGTCCGAGACGTGCCGGAAACGGAATCTGCTCGGCCAGTGATTTGCGAACGGCTTCGGGTGCGGCGGCCACCATCGGCGTCTCGAACACTCCGGGAGCGATACTGACGACGCGAATGCCGTAGCGGGCCAAGTCGCGAGCCAACGGCAACGTCATCGAGGCGACGCCTCCCTTCGAGGCCGAATACGCCGCTTGACCGATCTGCCCTTCTTCGGCCGCGACCGACGACGTCATGACGATCACGCCTCGCTCGCCATCGGGACCGGGTGGTTGCTTCGAGATGGTCTCCGCCGCAAGCCGCACGATGTTGAACGTGCCGATGAGATTGACGTTGATGACTCGCTGAAACGCTTCGAGAGACGCAGCGCCGTCACGGCCGACAACTCGTTCGGCTTGCAGAATGCCGGCACACGAAACGGCCCCGTGCAGTCCGCCGAACTGTTGTTCCGCGAGTGCGACCGCTCGCCGCACATCGGCTTCGGACGTGACGTCCGTGGGAGCGAATGCGGCTTGCGATCCGAGCGATTCAGCCAGCGTCTTTCCCGCTTCGGACAAGTCCGCAATCACGACGTTCGCATCGTGGCCGATCAAACGCCGAACGCATGCCGCTCCCAATCCTGAACTGCCACCGGAAATCAGAATCGTGCGACCAGCGACGTCCATGATGTTACCTCACGGCTTGCTTGACGATCTCGACCGCTCGCGCACACAGCCCGCGCGCGGTGTCGCCGGTCGGGGCTTCGGCGATGACGCGAATGATCGGTTCGGTGTTGCTGGCCCGGACTTGCACCCAACGGTCGGACCAATCGAGCCGCAAGCCGTCACCCTCCTGAGCAGTTGCGTCGCCGAACTCGGATCGCAACGCGGCACATGCGGCTCCAACTCGCTCGCGAGGACATTCAAGTTTGTCTTTCACGATCGTGTACTGCGGCAGCGAGTCGGCCCAGGCTGAAAGTGTCGCGTTCGGCGCGGGTCTCCTGCCCCCGCCGCTGGCCGTGACCGAAGGTCTCCCACTCGCGACGGACGGCGGGGTCAGGAGACCCGCGCCGAGCGCCAATCCATTCAAGACGTAAGCCATCGAGGCGAAGCTGTCTCGCACAAAGCCGACTTGTGGGTCGATGACCCCGCCGTTGCCTTCGCCCCCGAAGACTGCTCCGACTTCGTTCATTTTGGTGACGACGTTCGCCTCGCCGACGTGCGAACGAAAGAACGGACAGCCGTGCTTGGCGGCGACGTCGGCGGTGACTCGGCTGGTCGAGCCGTTGACGACGAACGGACCTTTGCGAGTCACCAGCACGAAATCGGCACACAGCGCGAGAGTCAGTTCCTCTCCGATGTAGCGGCCGGTTTCATCGACAATCGCGAGCC
>CAZILR010001208.1:0-1684 GCA_964539995.1 uncultured Planctomyces sp. | reverse complement strand
GGCTCAACCTCCGCCACACCCGCTTCGGCAAGGGGCGCGGAGAGCTTCCGGTGTGTCCATCGAAAAACGGGAGCTTGACGATTTACGAGATCTCCGAACGAGAGGTCGGAGGTCCGGCGGATTTTGACGAGATTAGCGCTACGACTAACGTCTGCAATCTCGAATGGCAAAGCGACATTGATATCGACAAAGCCATTCTCAACTTGACCACCTGCCCTGATGTACAGAAGCAAGCGTGAACCAAGCCCGTCTTGCCCGGTCACAGACTTGAGGGTCGACTGCCCGAACACATTGCCGGGAGGCATCGAGACCTTGAGGTTCGTCCCCGTGTATCGGGGGACTTGGTCGACAGTGTCAGTCGACTTCGTTGAGCAGGCAACCAACATCCCAACTACTGCAAGAGCGGCGTTGCGCATTACTACCTCCTTCGAATGACTTCCCAGGGAAGAGTTAAATAGTTGTCACGCTCGTCTGCATCGCCAACACCACCCGGGAAGACGCCCAATACCACAACATAGGAGTCCTCATCCCGAGTCGTCGGAGGTGCTGGCAGCATGTTGTAGAGCTGGGACACATCGAAAGTGTGCCGGTACTCGACGGGTTGAACGCTGTACGGGGCAACCGTGAATGGAATTGAGGCGTTGGCGATAGGAATGGCGGAGTTGGACGGCGTCAGCGAAGATCCCAGTCCGGTCCGCTCCCGCGCGCGAAAAACGGGATCGTCTGAAATCGGCACCAACCACACGACCAGCGAGAGTGTGGTTGGGTTGGGACTGTTGTTCATGACCGTAAAGGAGGCACGCCCGGTTCGCGTGCCTCCGCCGAACTGAAGAAGGCCAACCGTCAAGTCGTCTGATGTGTCAACAGATGACATGTCCGCAGTCATCGATGTGCCGGAAACGACACCACCCAAAACACGACGCTGGATGCCGTCAATGACGCCCAAGTCTGGCTTGGTGCCGGAGCGGTAGGGAATACCCAAGCCTCGCACTACTCCGGCGGTCGTGTCAGGGTCGGGTTTAGGAGCAACAGAATAGTCGCTGTTCGAGATGCACGAGAAGTACTCGGTTGGAACTGTGTTCATGAGGGTGGGGAATTTGTCCTCGTGGTCAAGCCCCGCGACGTGTCCAAGTTCATGGGCGACGGTCCCGGTACGACTGGTTCCAGGCCCAATGCGACAGCGAAGAGGCGACTCGGAAAGCGTTGCATCTACGGCAATGTGGGCAGCCGTAATCAGCCCATAGGGCCCAGTGACCGGGTTGAATACATCACGACATTCGAATTGCAATCTCGACTGCCCTGCGGTTGGAACACCTCCGAAGAGAGTAGTGGCACCAGCCGCAGGCCGAGGCGGAGTTCTGTATGAGAGTGCGCTAGGAAGAGCCGTGTCGTAGACATAGGACTGCGAAGACAAACACGGACCTGCTGAGACGTTGGACTGTCCCCACATCACAGTTCTGTACGCTTCCGTGGCATCGTAGACAGAGCGCGCGCCTCGAACACTGAAGAGGCTCACTGCAGGTGAGCCCAAGTCGGCATCCGGAGTTCCTGGTCCCGCACACACGGGCGCCAAGTTGATGTTCGTGCCCCCAAACACAGTCGTCTGGGTGGGGAGGCCGAAGACAATGGTGGGGCACCAGAGCTTGAAATAGCGAAAGGCGTGAGCCTGTCCGCCAGCAAACAA
>CAZILR010001207.1:0-1684 GCA_964539995.1 uncultured Planctomyces sp. | reverse complement strand
GCTCCGCGAGGAATACCCCAACAGCCCGCATCTGCAAACGTCGTTCGTGCTTGGCTCGCACGTCAAGCTGATGAGCTACCAAGGTGCTGGCTACGACGAGAAACAACTCGAAGATGCGCGACAGCTCAAGGAGAGCACGCTGCGTTTGTTCCCGAACTTGCCGGAGAAGAGCCGCCTCAAGGAAGAACTCGTCAAGATCGAGGAGGCCCGTGCTCAGCGATTGTGGGAAACGGTGGAACTTTATGGCCGCAAGCGGATGCCCAAAGCGCAGATCATCTACGCCGAGGAGTTGCTGCAAACGTATCCCAAGAGCAGCTACGCGCCGGACGCTCGTGAGATTCTCGCTAAGCTGCGTGCGCCAGTCATTGAAAAACCTTCGATCGGCACGCGAGTCCTCGATCGCATGCCGCGATTGCGAAAGCCGCCCGAAGAAGGAATTGAAGTCGATTCCAGCGCGAGTGCTCGCGTCAACGACGAACTGCCCAACGTCAACGATCGCAAGCCCGGAAAGAACGACCCCGAACTGTTGGGGATGCCGCGATGAGCCGCACGTTTGCTCGACGAGCATTTCTGTCGTCGTGTGCTGCGGCCGCACTGACCGCGCTGGCCGGGTGCGGCTACATGGTCGGCGGCGGCTTCGATCCGCAGGTCCGCTCGGTCGAGGTGCCGATGTTCGAGACCAGCTCGCTGCGTCGCGGCATCGAAGTTCAATTGACTGAATCGGTGCAAAAACAAATCCAGCTCCGTACCCCATTCCGAGTCGTCAAAAGCGACGCCGACACGCGGCTCTCCGGCCGAGTGGTCGATCTTCGCAAAAGCGTTCTTGGCGAGACTCTTCAGGACGACCCGCGCGAGCTGCAAGTGAACCTCGTCGTCGAAGTCGTCTGGGAAGACCTGCGATCCGGCCGCATCCTGGCCGAGCAGCAAGTCCCGGTTGGCCCAGAGCTGCTTTCGCTGCGGTCGCAGGCCGAATTTGCCCCGGAAGTCGGCCAATCGTTGGCCACCGCCATGCAGCAGTCGATCAACCAACTTGCGCGGCAGGTCGTCAATTTGATGGAAACGCCGTGGTAGTTGCCTGCTCCTGGCGGCACCAGTACACTCCCGCCCCTTTGACGGACGCCCGATTCCGTCGGTTTGTTGGCAGATCCATTTTGAAGGTCAGTGATTATGGCTCATAAGAAGGGACAAGGCTCCAGCCGCAACGGTCGCGAATCGCATTCGCAACGGCTGGGCATCAAGAAATTCGGCGGGCAGAGCGTGATTGCCGGCAACATTTTGGTCCGTCAATGCGGTACCAAATGGCGTCCCGGCAAGAACGTCGGTCTGGGCACCGACTACACGATCTTCGCGCTCAAAGACGGCACGGTCTACTTCGATCAAGAAGGCCGCCGGATCAACGTCCAAATTGCGGAACCGGCTCAGGCCTGAGCGGTTCGCACGATTCGTACAGCCAGGCGGGATTCATTCCCGCCTTTTTTGTTGCCCGAAGCAAAGATCGTGCTTTGAACTTGCCGAAAGCCCTGCAAAACGGTGAGCTATTGGCAACTCAAACTAACCCGAAGCGCCAGTGAGGGCGGGCGCTCGGAAAGGCGATGATGAAAGTCCTGTGGAGCGCTCGCCCTCGCTGGCGCGTCGGGTTCGTGTGCTGAAAAAGCGGGAGGACGCTCATGTCCACGAAGCCGTC
>CAZILR010001206.1:0-1685 GCA_964539995.1 uncultured Planctomyces sp. | reverse complement strand
ATGCTGGGCGATACGGCGGTCTGCGTGCACCCGACTGACGAACGCTACACGCACCTCGTCGGCAAGCATGTGCGCATTCCGGTCAACGGGCGAGTCATCCCGATCATTGCGGATGGCCTGCTGGCGGACAAAACGCTGGGCACCGGGTGTGTGAAGGTCACGCCGGCGCATGATCCGAACGACTATGCGTGCGGGCTGCGGAACAAGTTGCCGATGATCAACATCCTCAACCCGGATGGCACACTCAACGAGCACGGCGGCAAGTACCAAGGGCTGACGATGCCGGAGGCTCGCCAGCAGGTCGTGCAGGAGATGGAAGCGCTCGGCCACTTCGAAAAGGTCGAGGACCGCACGATCCCGCTGATGCACAGCGACCGCTCGAAGACCCCCATCGAGCCGTACCTCTCCGACCAATGGTTCGTGAAGATGGACACGCTCGCCGAGGCCGCCATGCAAGCCGTGCGCGACGGCAAAGTGAAATTCTTCCCGTCGCGCTACACGACCAGCTACATGGACTGGCTCGGCGAGAAGCGCGACTGGTGCATCAGCCGCCAGCTCTGGTGGGGACATCGAATTCCGGTGTGGGCGTTCGAGGGAGGCACACTGGAAAATCGTGGAAAGCCACTCGTGGAGAAAATCCAACAGTTCTTCGCTGATGCAGAGATTGCCGACCAGGTGGTTCTCAAAGAGGACGGAGAGCTTAGTTGGAAGATCTGCGCAGGATCAGAAAGAGCGGAACGAGCACTTCGAGCGCTCGAAGAGGTTTGTGATCGCAGAATTCACGATGGCTCAGATGGTCACCAGTTTCGACATGACAAGATCCATGAGTTCCCAAAGGCGCATGCAGTCGCTTATGACATTAACGATTTAGTCAGATACGTCGCTCAAGATCCAGACGTTCTCGACACTTGGTTCAGCTCAGCTCTCTGGCCACACGAAACACTCGGCTGGCCAGATCTCGAACACAATCCGCCGATGTCGGGCCGAGGACAAAACACAACGGACCAAGGACAACGGACCAACGAAGTCCTCTCCTACTTTTACCCCGGGAACGTGCTGGTGACGTCTCGCGACATCATCACGCTGTGGGTGGCTCGGATGGTGTTGACGGGGTTGTACAACATGGGGGAAGTGCCGTTCCGGCATGTCTGCATTCATCCGAAGATTCTCGACGGCTTCGGGCAGACGATGTCGAAGTCGAAGGGGAACGGCGTCGATCCGCTGGACCTGATCGACAAGTACGGCACCGACGCCGTGCGGTTCACCATCGCCAGCTTCGCCGGCGAGACCCAGGACGTGCGCCTGCCGGTCGGCTACGAATGCCCGCACTGCGGCCACGTCATCCCGCAAACGCTGGAGCACCAAAAAGCGATCCCCGGCGGCGGCCAGAAACCGCGCGTCAAATGCGCCAAATGCAAAGCCGCCTCGCAATACAGCAGCCCCTGGTTCGAACCGGACCCCGGCGAACCCGTCGCTCGCGTCGTCAGCGAACGTTTTGAGTATGGCCGGAACTTCTGTAACAAACTCTGGAACGCCGCCCGCTTCGCGATGCTGAACCTCGCAGGTTTTTCGTCCGGGCCGGTCGCCGAATCCGATCTGAAACTCGAAGACCAATGGATTCTCAGCCGCCTGTCGCACACGGCCGGTGAGGTCACGTCGATGCTCGGCCGCTATCGCTTCGATGA
>CAZILR010001205.1:0-1686 GCA_964539995.1 uncultured Planctomyces sp. | reverse complement strand
CAGTTGTCGAGGTGATCGCGGACTTGTCTTCTCTTAAGAACAACAGACCGGCGAAGGGGTTGCCGGGGACGAACACGCCGTTATTACGGATCACGTTGTCGAGGATCCGCAGGTCTTGAATAACAGACGCTTCCTGAGAGTTGATGAAAATGCCATTGGCCCCATTGGCCCCAGCAATACCGTTTGGATTTGCAGCCGTCGGACGGGTGATACCGATGAAGTTGTTCTCAATGACCGAACCTTTCAAGAGGTTCGTCGCCTCCTGACTGGTGTTCGTCCCTTCGAGGACCACCGACAAACCATTGGGGGTCGTCGCGGTGATGGTCGAGGCGACGGGAAAATCCGTGGCGTTGGTGATCTCGTTGTTTCGGATCACAAAGCTTCCAACGGCACTATCCTGCAACGCCAGAGACACGCCGCTGCCCTGGCTGCCGTTGATCGTGTTGTCTGAGAAATTCAGCGAGAACGAATCCGCCGTCACCAAAGTTGGCTTCACCGCGACGTTGATCAGAACTCCTTCGCGACGGCTTACGGCTGCCCCGCCTTGAATGACATTGGCGGTCACATCCGCCAAAAAAGAGGTATCCGGGCGACCCGTGATCACGATCCCGCGGCCGTTGTTGTTGCTGAGCGTATTCTGCGTGATCCCATTGGTATCGTTGGCGGTGCCGTCACCATCGAAGTCCAAAAGCAGTGGCCGACCGCCATTGTTCGCCACAAAAGTGTTGGTCGCCGTGGCCGTCACAGAGATTGCCGCAGCCGGGTTGTTGGCGGTTCCCGACAGATTGCTCACCGTGTTGCCTGCAATCCTCGCCCCCGCATAGGGCACGGCGTAATCACCAAGGTTGCTATCAGTGAGGTTCAGCACGATACCGTTTACGGCATTCGTGTTGTTGAGGCTGCCGGTGATGACATTATCGACGATCCGCAGATTGGTCACATCGGATCGCTGCGTCCCGACAGCGTTGGTCGAAGTGGCGTTGATGCGGATGGCGTCACGGATCGCGTCGGTTGCCACGAAGCCGGCAACATTGAAATTTGAGTTGTTTGAAATGGAGACGGTCTGCAACGGACTGTCCGTGGTGTTGACGGACACGTTGCGAAGGCGAATGTTGTCTTCCACCCGGAGATCGCCCACCGTCGTGCGATTCAACGTGTAGGTGATCCCGCGGGCATTCGGATTCGCATTCGCGTCCTGAATGCGGCTGTTGTGGACGCTGGCCTGATCGAGCGCCGCGTACAAAATCGAATTCGCGGACGTGGCAACGCTGTAGCCTTCGATGGTCGAGTTCGACAGCGTCAATTCGCCGATGTGCGTCGCTCGGCTAACACTTTCGAGCGTGACATTGACTCCGCTGAGGTTCGCACTACCAGAACGGATGTTTGAGTTCTGAATGCTGACATCAAGGCCGGTCGTGCTGGCCATGTTTTTGAGATTGATGTCCAAGCCGACTCCGCCCGTGCCAGTCAAGGCGGGAGCGACATTGGTTTGATCAACGGCCAGCGACTGCAACGCGACATTGTCCAGCGTGATGCTGATTCCCTGTTGATTCGCGCCGGCCGTGACGAACACGTTGTCGATCGCAATGTGATTCAACCCCGTCAAATTGCTGAGGTTGATGCGAATGCCAATACCGGCTCCGCCGATCACGGTGGATTCAAAGTTGGCACCTTGCGAGACACCGA
>CAZILR010001204.1:0-1693 GCA_964539995.1 uncultured Planctomyces sp. | reverse complement strand
TTGAAGAACCACGCGGAATCGCCGCGCGGGATGATCACGCCGATCGTGCAGCTCGGCTGTTTGGTTTTAGAGTCGGTGCCGACCAGATCGACCAGCGTGCCGTCGCTGCCATCCACCGACAGAACTTTCGCGGACTTCGTCATCTCGGCTTTCGACCACGGCTCCAAGCCAAGCTGCCCGCGCCAACGGTTGAGGTTCTCCAACAGGTCGCCACCCGCACGGCTGACAGTTGTCTTGATCGACATCTTTCCGTCTGAAACCGCGAAGGCTGCCAGCGAGAATTGATTGCCGGCGGTTTCCTTCCAGCCTTCCGGCACAGTCCACTTCGGCTGACCGCGCGACGCAATCGGCGTTTGAGGTGCGGGTGTCTCTGCCGCCAAGAAATTGACCAGCGTGACTTGAGTACCGGCAACCTCAAGCTGCCGGACTTCGGCATCTTTCGGTTGCTCTTCGGCCGTCAGGTCAGACGGCTTCTTCTCCGGCAAGCCAAGTTGCTCGCACCACAAGTTGACGATCATTAGCGGCACACCGTCGGTTGGGCGATCCGGCGGGAACGGCAACCGAGTCACCGACACCGCCATCTCTTCGCTCCCCTGATTGACGATCAGCGTGGCGAATCGAGTCCCAGGCTTCTCGGTCTCCTTGCGTTCGGTCCAACCTTCGGGAAGCGTCCATTCGGGAGTTGCGTTTTCATCCTCGGAGAATTTCAGCGACTGTGTCAGGCTGAGAAAGTTCTCCATTTGCTCGGCCGCCGCCTCTTTCGGCCCCATGAGCTTGAACACCCAAAATGTCCGGCCGTGCGGAGCGATCGCGGCCAGCATCCGCTCGCCCGCTGCTTGGCCGTGCCCGGCCGGCATCTGGCCACGCGGCGGCATCTCAGCCACTTTGCGTTCCGAGTGCGGCAGTTTCTTGACCGTGTACCGCTTGATCTCATCGCGATTCTGGCAGCCAACGAGCAGCAGGCCAAACACCGCGCCGAGCGCGAACCACGGCCGAACACAAACCGTGCGAAGTGCAGACGAGGGGCGAGCGCAAAACCTCATGCCGAAACCTTGTGATGTTGAGGCGGGCCGAACAGGGCGGGACGTCGGGCGTCGCCGACGCAGACTCAGGCGGGAAAACGGCGAGGATTCTACGGCTCGAACTTCGGCAAAGTCCAGAAACCTTGAGCATGGCAACGCCCCCAACCGGTTTGTGTGACTTTGTGCGAAAGGCAGAATTTCACGAGGACTTCAGGCGTTTCTGTTGGACTTTCAACCTCATTCTGAGCAGACTCAAGCCGCCAAATTTCTTGAGATCGGGAGTCGCCATGCTTGGGCCTGCGTGGTTGAAGTTCCTTCTTTTCCGTAAATCAGAGCATCGTCGATACGCACAAGGTTGCTGTCGGCGGATGCCATGCTCCCCAGCGCCGCCGCTGTCCATTCTCAAAGCCCGGTCGCGTGAATCCCTGACGTCAAGTTGCACTCACTTCGTTTGATGGAGGTCGTCGCCATGTTGCTCACCGGTTGGTTGTCTTGCGTCCGAACACGATGGACTCACCGAAATCTTCGACGTGGTCGTCGAGAGCACTTGGGAAATCGAGTAACCACAGCTCGTCCTCGACCGGCCGTTGAATGCCTGGAGGACCGCGCGCTACTGGCCACGTTCACGGTGAGCTTTCTCGGCGACGAGCTTGACGGCAATACAGCCGCAG
>CAZILR010001203.1:0-1694 GCA_964539995.1 uncultured Planctomyces sp. | reverse complement strand
TGCTTTACCGGCGACGTGCTCGACAGCCTGCGTTGCGACTGCGGCGATCAACTGCGTCTCGCGATGGAGATGATTTCGCGGGACGGAACCGGAGCCGTCGTCTACCTGCCGCAAGAGGGACGCGGCATCGGGTTGGTTGCGAAGCTCAAGGCATATCAACTGCAAGATCAGGGCTTGGACACCGTCGAGGCCAACCACAAGCTCGGCTTCAAGGCCGACCAGCGGGACTACATGATCGGCCTGCAAATCCTGAAAGACCTCGGCCTGAGCCAGATTCGCATCTTGACCAACAATCCCAAGAAGCTCGAATCGTTCGAGCAAACTTGGGATCTGCACGTCGTCGAACAAGTCCCGATCATCGCGCCGCCACATGAGCACCGTCAGAAATACATGGAGACGAAGCGCGACAAGATGGGGCACAAGCTCCCGCCGACCGTTTGAGCGATCACGCTTTCATCGTGCGACTGCGGTTCTCCAGCGACGCACGTCTTCCTCGGTCAGATGATACACGTCGATCGACGCTCCGATGCGGTGCTTCGGCTCGAAGAGCCGGAAGTACGAGAAGTCATCGGTCGGATAGACCGCTCGGATTCCCCCGTGGCCGTCGCGAGTCCAATGCGGCCGGCCCATCACGAAGTTCACGCTCACCGCATGCCAACCCGCGCGCGGTTGCCGAGTCGGTGGATTCTCGTACCGCAGGCCGAGCGATTCGGGTGGCAGCGTCCCGAAGTACGCGAGGTTCAGCGGTTCGATTTCGGGATTCTCGGTGACGAAGCGTTTCAACTCATGTAGGTCTTGGCCCCAGTCGAGATTCGAGTCGAGCAGATGAAAGCGTCCCTCCGCAACGCCCCCGGAGAACTCGTTGAAATACGCCAGGTACTCCGGGTGCGATTGTCCGAGACCACGAACGACCGACAACAAGAGCACCATCACGATCACTCGGTAACGAGTCTTCGGCCAGGACCAATCGGACGCGACTTCGCTGGCGAACAGCAACAGCAGCGGGATCGCCGGCAGGATGTACCGAATACCGAGCTGCATCCCGGACGAGCTGGCCACGACGATCACTAAAGCGGCGGGCATCAGCAGCCACGCTCGGCGTCGCCAATCGGCAATGTTTCGGGACCAGGCACAGCGGAGCGTCGCCCACAGCAAGAGGACTTGGCTCCAGTGCGGCCACTTGTAGAGCAGCGTCATCAGGTAATAACTCGCAAAGCCTTTCGTGCTCAGTTCGCCGTCGAGGTACACCGCGTGGTCCGATTCCATCGCCGTCTTCTGGCGGTCGATGCCTGTGACGTAATCGGGAGGCAGCGGAATAGGCAGCGCGGCGAGCGGCCCCAATCGCTGTTGCCACGCGCGAGCTGACTGGCTGGCGAATGCGAAATCTTTGAGCGGCGTCCCGATGCCTCGAAATAAAAATGACGTGTTGAGGCACAACCACGCCGCCAGCAGCAAGACGCCCCAGCTTTTCAGGAGATCGCGACGAGCCAGCGGTTCAACCGATTCGTTCCGCCAGCGCTCGACACACCACAAACCGACGATCATCGGCACAAGCAGCACGTTCGTGAACTTTGCGGCTTGTGCCAGCCCCAACAAGACACCTGCCAGCACCGCGTTGCGCGTCGTTGGTCGATGGGCGAATCGCCACGCGGTGAACAGCGTCGCGATCCAAAATGTCGTACCTCCGGCATCGG